>VAXH01000031.1 GCA_005883955.1 Actinomycetota bacterium
AGATCGGCTTGCGCGAAAAGACCGGAATAACCTCGGACAAGATCCCGAATGCCGGCAGCACCATGATGTAGACCTCCGGGTGCCCGAAGAACCAGAACATGTGCTGGTAGAGAACGGCGCTGCCGCCCTGGCTCGGTAAGAAGAAATGCGTTCCGGCCTTGCGGTCGAGGAGCAGCAGTGTCAGCGCGCCCGCGAGCTCGGTGAGCGCGATCAGGATCAGGATCGCGTAGACGTAGATCGACCAGACGAAGAGCGGCAGGCGCATCCAGCCCATCCCGGGCGCGCGCATGTTGTGGATCGTGACGATGAAGTTGATCGCCCCGAGGATCGACGAGATCGACGTCAGGTGGATCGCCAGGATCCAGAGGTCCTGGCCCTTGCCGGGCTCGAAGGCGTGCTCGGAGAGCGGCGGGTACGAATACCAGCCGGCGCGGGCCGCGCCTCCGCCCGAGAACCAGCTCGCGTAGAGAACGATCCCACCGAGCAGGTAGAACCAGTACGAGGCCGCGTTCAGACGCGGGAAGGCCATGTCGCGCGCGCCGATCATCAGCGGGACGAGGTAGTTCGCAAGGCCGGCGAAGACCGGCACGACGACGAGGAAGATCATCGTCGTCCCGTGCATCGTGAACATCTGGTCGTAGGTGTCGCGCGTGAAGACGTGCTCGTTCGGCCGCGCGAGCTGCGAGCGCATCAGCAGGGCGATGATCCCGCCGGCCACGAAGAAAACCAGGCTCGTGAGGATGTACATGATTCCGATCCGCTTGTGGTCGACAGTCGCGAGCCAGCTGGAAAAACGGCCGCGGGAGACGATCGTCGCGGCTGGCGCGGGCGTGACCCTAACCGCCACTAACTGGTCCCTGAGAAACGCTTGAGGTAGGCGAGCAGAGCGTTCAGCTGCCGATCGCTCCAGCCTCGGCCGACGGCGGGCATCTTGATTCCGCCGTTTTGAAGCAGCGTCTTGAGCGCCGCCGGCTGTTTGAGGACTGGGTTGCCGCGGAGGTCGGGGCCGAATGCTCCTTGCGCGTGAAAGCCGTGGCAGGTCGCGCAGACCCCGTCGAAGGTCATCTTCCCGAGGTCGGAGGTGCCGTTCGCCTGCGCCGCCGCTTCACTGGAGTACCAAGACTGGAAATCGCCGCTCGAGACGGCCTGGACGGCGGCGACCATGTGTGGGTGCTCGTAGCCGCAGAATTCGCCGCACTGGCCCTTGAACGTCCCGGTCCGGTCGGCGCGAAACCAGAGGTGGTTCGTCTTGCCGGGGATCGCGTCGAACTTGCCCTGGAGCGCCGGGATCCACCAGCTGTGGTCGACGTCCTCCGAATTGATGATCAGCTTGACGTCGCGATGCGCAGGCACCTTCATCCGCTCGACCTGGATGACCCCGTTCGGGTAGACGAAGTTCCAGTAGAACTGGCGCCCCTCGACCTTGACGATCAGCGGCGGGCCCGCGGCGCGGGCCGAGTCGGCGCTGTTGATCCCCGGCAGCTTCACGAGCACGAAAGCGACGATCGCCGCCAGGATCACGACCGGGATCGCCGTCCAGATCAGCTCGAGCCGCGTTGCGCCGTGGATCTCCGGTCCCTCGAGCGTGCGGGGGCGACCGCGGTTGCGGAAGCGGACGATGAAGAGAATCAGCGCGCCTTCGACGAGGACGAAGATCCCGCCGGTGATCGCGATCAGCACCCAGTAGATGTCCGCGATCTTGGTCGCCTGCGGCGAGTCCGGGCCTCGAGGCGAGAGGCCGGCCGGGTCGCCGGCGAGCGCGACGTGTGCGAAAACGAGCCCGAGCAGGACGACGACGACGAGGGCGAGGGCTCTCCGCACGATTTTCCCGGGCGTCGCGTTTCGGCGGCGACGCGGGAGCCCAGCTAGGCCCAACTGCCGCACCAGCTACCTCGTCGCACGAGCTCGACCGCCAACGCGACGGCATTCTATGGAGGGTGAGCGAACGAACGCGCGTGCAACTTCCGGCTGGTGTCGGGTCGCACTTTCAGGTCTTCCTCAACGGCGTCCCGCAGCAGCGGGGTCGTGATTTTCGGCGCATGGGGAACGAACTCGTCTTCGAGGCGCGGCTCGCGCAGGAAGGAAAGCTCGGTTTCTGGCGCTGGCTGTCGCTCTTCCTCGGCGTCGCCGGGACATACCGTCAGAACGACAGCGTCGACGTCGTTTACGACGTTGGCGGTCGGCGGGTGGTCGCCTCGGGCCTTCCGTTGATTCCGGACTGACCCTGTCCTCACCGGGCGTGTCTCCGTGCCTGGCACCAGATCGGCGAAGGGACATGACCCCGGTTTGGTGGCAGTTCGTCCTCTGTGCAGGCGTTTTGGCGCTTCGAGACGTGTCTGGATGCCTGGCACCGAGTCACGCCCCTTTCGGACGACCGCCCTGGCACTTCGGGACGTGTCTTCGTGCCAGGCACGAGGGACACGTGCCTCGGGGACGGGTGGTTACGCCGGGCCGGCGCCGTTCGCACCGTTGAGACGCAGCCGCATTCGCGTCCCGCCGCCCTCTGCCCGCTCGGCGCCGACGCCGCCGCCGTGCGCCTCCGCGACCTGCTTCACGATCGCGAGCCCCAGACCGGAGCCGGGCAGCTTGCGGGCCGCCGGCGCTCTGTAAAAACGGTCGAAGACGAACGGCAGGTCGTCGTCTTCGATGCCGGGGCCGTGGTCCCGCACTGTCACCTGCCCGTCGCTGACCGAGACCTCCACCTTGCCGCCGGGCGGGCTCCACTTCGCAGCATTGTCGAGCAAGTTGGAGACCGCGCGGGCGATCGTGTTCGGGACTCCGTACAGCTCGGTGGGCTGGAGATCGGTCACGAACTCGACTTGAGGGAAGTCTCGCTTTGCGCGCGTGACAACTTCGTCGACGAGTAGGTCGAGTCTCACGTCCTCGGATTCCTCGGGCTGAGTCTCCCCGCGCGCGAGCTCGACGAGCTCGGTCACGAGCGCGGTCATCTCGGAGAGCTGACTGACAACGTCGTTGAGCAGGCTCTCCCGCTCGTCGTCCGGCATCTTCCGGTCCCGGGCGAGCACCTCGATGTTCGTGCGCAGGCTCGTCAGCGGCGTCCTCAGCTCGTGCGATGCATCCGAGACGAGTTGGCGCCTGGCGCGGTCGGACTCCTCGAGCGCCGCGAGCATCGTGTTGAAGCTGGCCGCGAGGCGGCTGAGCTCGTCCTCGCCATGCGCCTCGATCCGTTCGGAGAGATCTTGGGTCTCGGCGACCTTCTCGGTCGCCCTGGTCAGACGGCGAACGGGCGCGAGCGCGGCCTGCGAGACGGCAAGACCGAACCCGCCTGCGATTGCGATTCCCCCGGCTGCGATCAGAATCAGGAGAATCGTGACTCGCCCAAGGGTGTGGTTGACCTCGCTGAGCGGCCGGGCGACCTGAAGCGCATAGGTATTCCCCTGCTCGTCCTGAACCGGAATCGTAAAGACGCGGTACTGGTGGCCGCCGATCCTCGCGTCATTGAAACGACCGTTCCTGTAGCGAGGATTACGACCGCTCTTCGCCACCTTGAGCGCAGTTCCGCTTGCCGGGAGCGTTCCGGATTCGAACTGCGTCCTTCTCGCGTGCCCTTGAGCGTCGACGAGCTGGACGAAGTCACCGCCGCCGAAGGAGGGCGGAGGCACTCCTTCGAGGTACCCCGATCTCGGATCGATGTGGAGGCCCTCACCCGGCCCCTGAACGTTGACGATCTCATTCGCTCTGGTGCGTAGCGCATCATCGACTTGGCCCCGAAGCTGGTTGCGGACGACGAGGAAGACGACGAAGGAAGCCGCAACGACCGCGAGCGCAACGGCCGCGGCGGCAACGAGCGTCAGGCGCGCGCGGAAGCTCAGGTTTCGAAAGCTCATGACTCGCGCAACGCGTAGCCGACGCCGCGCACCGTCTGGATCAGGCGCGGTCTGCCGCCAACTTCGGTCTTCCGCCGCAGGTAACCGATGTAGACGTCGAGCGAGTTCGACGAGAGACCGAAGTCGTAGCCCCAGACGCGCTCGAAGATCAACGAGCGCGTCAGCACCTGCCGCGGATTGAGCATGAACAGCTCCAGCAGCGAGAACTCGGTCCGCGTCAGCTCGATCGATTCGCCCTCCCGCCTGACCTCACGCGTCGCGGGATCGAGCTCGAGGTCGGCGAACTGGAGCACCTCGCCCGAGCCGTTTGTCGTCCGCCGCAGCAAGGCGCGCAGCCGGGCGAGCAGCTCGGCGAGCGCGAACGGCTTGACGACGTAGTCGTCGGCCCCGGCGTCGAGCCCGGCGACGCGGGCCTCGACCTCGTCCCGTGCGGTCAGCATCAGGATCGGAATCTTGTTGCCGGCGCCGCGCAGCCTGCGCGCGGTCTCGAGCCCGTCGACGTTCGGCATCAGCACGTCGAGGACGATCGCGTCCGGCTGGACCTCGCCGATGTCGAGCCGGTACAGCGCCTCCGCGCCGTCGGCGGCGAGCTCGACCTCGTAACCCTCGAGGGCAAGCGCGCGCCGCAGCGACTCTCTGACGGCCGCTTCGTCGTCGACGACGAGAATCTGGGCGCTGTTCATGCGCCCATTGTTGCGTGGAAGATTGAGAGCCGACTAAGAGCTTGGACTCGATCTGAAAACGCCCGAGTCCCTGGCGGCTAACCCGCGGCCGCCAGGAGGTCGGCCGCGGGGTCGCCGCTATCCGCAGGGACCGGGGAAGGAGTCACACGCCGCAAGGTTCGCAGGCGCATCTGAGAAACCCCTAAGAGGGCGGTAAGAAGTTTCTGAAGCCGCGGCCTCCGGATTCTTAGGAGCCTCTTAGCCGTCCCTCATCGGGCTCTTACGCGTGACTGGTCTGATGCAACTACACGGCAATTCGAATCAGCTCGAAAGGAATCGCGAAATGTCACACAGGCGCACGCCCATTCTGATTGCAGCCGCCGCTCTCGTCGCCGGCGCCGGCGCGGGAGCCGGCAGCTACGCCGCCTTCGGCACGGGCGGCGCGAACACGACGACGGTGGTGCACGAAACCGTCGCGGCCGGCTCCCCGGCCGCCTCCTCGACGAAGGCGATGTCGGTCAACGGCGTCTACAGGGCGGCCCGCGACGGCGTCGTCGAGATCACGGTGACGAGCTCAGGCGGCTCCGGCTCCGACAACTCGCCGTTCCCGTTTGGCGGCTCTGGCTCGCAGCGGTCGGAGGCTCAGGGCTCCGGCTTCATCTACGACAGCTCCGGACACATCATCACGAACGACCACGTCGTCGCAAACGCGACGGCGATCTCGGTCATGTTCAGCGACGGCTCGAAGTACAGCGCCAAGGTCGTCGGCGCCGATCCGTCGACCGACCTCGCTGTGATCAAGGTGAACGCGCCTGCGAGCAAGCTGCACCCGCTCAGCCTCGGCGACTCGAGCAAGCTCGCGGTCGGAGACGGCGTCGTCGCGATCGGCAGCCCGTTCGGGCTCGACGAGACGGTCACGACCGGAATCGTCAGCGCCCTCAACCGTGACATCAGCTCGACGAACAACTTCACGATCTCGGGCGCGATCCAGACCGATGCCGCCATCAATCACGGCAATTCGGGCGGCCCGCTGCTGAACATGTCCGGCCAGGTGATCGGCATCAACACCCAGATTGAGAGCGATTCCGGCGGCAACGAAGGTGTCGGCTTTGCGGTTCCTTCCAACACGATCTCCTCGGTCGTTTCCAAACTGGTCAACGGCCAGACCGTCCAGCACCCATATCTCGGCGTGTTCGTGCAGGCGCCTGCGAACCGAAGTGGAGCGCAGGTCGCTCAGGTCAAGAGCGGCTCTCCCGCGGCCAACGCCGGGCTGAAGGCCGGCGATGTGATCACCGGTTTCGCGGGCGAGACGATCCAGAGCCCGGACGACCTGACCGCTGCGGTGGCCACCAAGGCACCTGGCGACAAGGTCTCCATCACGTACGTCCGAAACGGGACGACCAAGACCACGCAGGTGACGATCGGCAAGCGCCCCTCGTAACGAGCTTCCCCCACAGAAGCGCGCCCCTCCCCTCACACCCGCAAGGCGCGCAAATGAAAGTGACGGCCGCCTCCTCAAGGGCGGCCGTCACGATTTCTGAGAGGTAGGCGCCTGCGCTTGATCCCTCGTTCGAGGGAATTCACTTGTGCTCTCCCGCCAGATCGCTTATCTCCGAGGTAGGGGTAGGTTCGGCGCGCGACTGGCGAGGGGGACGCCAACGCTCAGCGCTCCAAGATCTCCCAGTGAGAGAAAAGGCGGGGCCCTTGCTGCGGCCAGGGCCCCGCCGCCTACCCCGTCTCTCGTTCAGCGCTGCGGCCAGGCCTCGCCGCCTACCCCGTCTCTCCTTCAGCCGGGTTCAGCGGCCGCGCAGCCTGCCACTCCTCTAGTCCACCAGCGCGAGCACCTCGTCGAGGACGTCGACCCCTTCCTCGAGTTCCTCGCGGGTGATCGTGAGCGGCGGCGCGACGATGATCACGTTCCAGTGGGTCATCAGGTAGAGGCCGCGCTCCATCGCCGCCTTGGCGAGCTTCGCGACCGGGGCGAACGCCTCGCCCGCGGCGTTGAAGGGAACCAGCGGCTCGCGCGTCTCGCGGTCGCGCACGAGCTCGATACCCCAGAAGAGCCCTTTGCCTCGCACCTCGCCGATCGAGGGATGCCGCTCCTGCAGGCGCGGCAGCTCCTGGGCGAGCACCTCGCCCATCGCGGCCGAGTTCTCGACGATCCCTTCCTCCTGGAACGCCTCGATCGAGGCGATTGCCGAGGCGCAGGCGAGCAGGTGGCCGGAGTACGTCAGGCCGCCGGCGAAGTACTTGTCGCGCACCCAGTCGGCGATCTTTTCCCCGATCACCATCGCGCCGAGCGGCACGTAGCCTGAGTTGATCCCTTTCGCGACGGTGAGGATGTCCGGGACGACGTCCCAGTGCTCGCAGGCGAACCACTTGCCCGAGCGGCCGAAGCCCGCCATCACCTCGTCGCAGATCAGCAGAATCCCATGCCGGTCGCAGACCTCGCGGATCGACTGCAGGTAGCCGTCCGGCGGAACGATGATCCCGTTCGTGCCGACGATCGTCTCGAGGATGACGGCGGCCACATTCTGCGGGCCCTCGTACTGGAGAATCTCTTCCAGGTGCGGTCCGCCGGTGCAGACCGGGCACGGATCCGGATGACCGGCAGGGCAGCGGTACGTGTACGGGTCGAGCATCCGGACGACGCCGGGGATCCCGGGCTCGGCGGGCCAGCGGCGCGGGTCGCCCGTGAGTGTGATCGCGCCCGCGGTCGCGCCGTGGTACGACCGGTAGCGCGCGACGATCTTGTGGCGGCCGGTGTACCAGCGCGCGAGCTTGATCGCGTTCTCGTTCGCCTCGGCTCCGCCGTTGGTGAAGAAGGACATCGTCAGGTCGCCGGGCGTGACCTCGGCGAGCAGCCGCGCGAGCTCGGAGCGCGCCTCGTGCGCCATCGGCGGGCCGATTGTGGTCAGCCGGTCTGCCTGCTCCTTGATCGCAGCGACCACCTTCGGGTGCTGGTGGCCGATCGAGACGTTGACGAGCTGCGAGGCGAAGTCGAGGTAGCGATTGCCCTCGTGGTCCCAGAAGTAGCGGCCCTCCCCGCCGGCGACGGCGAGCGGCTGGATCGCGTTTTGGATCGACCATGAATGCAGGACGTGGCGCTGGTCGAGCTCCTGGATCCGCTTCGCGTCGAGGCCCTGTTCGACCGCCATGCCCCGATCCTAACTCGCATTCACGGCCAGGGTCCTTGCGCGGATGCTTCCGAGCATCCCGGGTTAGGGGTCGCGGCGGCGAAGCCGCCCCGACCATTGAACCGGCATTGCGAGCAATGCCTCGTTCTGCCGCGCTAGGCTGGCCAGCGACCGAAGGAGGACGGATGACGGAAGTGGCGGAAGCACCCAGCTCCAAGCGCACGCAAGAGCTCAAGCGAATCACGCACTGGATCAACGGGACGCCGGTGGCGGGGAAGTCCGGTCGCAATGGCCCGGTCTACAACCCGGCCGCGGGCATCCAGACCGGCGAGGTCGACTTTGCCTCGGCCGAGGAGGTCGACCGCGCCGTCCAGGCTGCGAGAGAGGCGTTCCCTGCGTGGCGGGCGACATCGCTGTCGCGCAGGACCGAGATCTTCTTCCGCATCCGCAAGGTGAGGTCGCGCGCGGGCTCGAGGTGATCGAGTTCTGCTGCGGGATCCCCGAACTCTTGAAAGGCGGTTTCACGGAGCAGGCCTCGACCGGGATCGACGTCTACTCGATCCGCCAGCCGTTGGGCGTCTGCGCCGGGATCACGCCGTTCAACTTCCCGACCATGGTCCCGATGTGGATGTGGGCGCCGGCGCTCGCCTGCGGAAACACGTTCGTGCTGAAGCCGTCCGAGAAAGATCCGACCGCGTCGATCTATACCGCGGAGCTGCTGAAGGAGGCCGGCGTTCCGGATGGTGTCTTCAACGTCGTCCACGGCGACAAGGTTGCGGTCGACGCGATCCTCGAGCATCCCGGCATCGCCTCGGTCTCATTCGTCGGCTCGACGCCGATCGCGCGCTACGTCTACGAGACCGGCACCTCGCACGGTAAGCGCGTGCAGGCACTTGGCGGCGCGAAGAACCACATGATCGTGCTGCCGGACGCCGACATCGACATGGCCGCTGACGCCGCGGTCTCCGCCGGCTACGGCTCGGCGGGCGAGCGCTGCATGGCGGTGTCGATGCTGGTCGCGGTTGGCGACGCGGGCGACGAGCTCGTCAGCGCAATCAAGGAGCGGTTGCCGAAGGTGAAGGTCGGCGACGGAATGAGCCCGGACGCCGAGATGGGGCCGCTCGTCACGCGCGAGCACCGCGACAAGGTCGCCTCGTACATCGACAAGGGCCGTGAGGCTGGCGCGACCGTGGTCACCGACGGTCGCGAAAACGCGCCCGACGGTGGGGGCTTCTTCCTCGGTGTCACGCTGCTCGACGACGTCAAGCCGGAGATGGACGTCTACAAGGACGAGATCTTCGGTCCTGTGCTCGGCGTCACGCGCGTCGACACCTACGACGAGGCCGTGCGGCTCGTGAACGAGAATCCGTATGGCAACGGCGTCGCGATCTTTACCCGCGACGGGGGAGTCGCCCGCCAGTTCCAGTTCGACGTCAACGTCGGCATGGTCGGCATCAACGTGCCGATTCCGGTGCCGGTCGCGTACTACTCGTTCGGCGGCTGGAAGAACTCGCTCTTCGGCGACCTGCACGTCTACGGCCCGGAGGGAATCCAGTTCTACACGCGTGGCAAGGTCGTCACCTCACGCTGGCCGGACCCGGCGACGTCGAAGGTCGACCTCGGCTTTCCGCAGACGCGCTAGGCCGTCCGTCCCGGCCTAGTCCGGGGTCAGACCCCGGACTAGGCCTCAAGCGACAGCCGCGGCCGCTCTGAGCTCCTGACCGAACTTCGCGCGGGCGACGAACTGGCCGACTCCGGGCGAAGCGACCAGCTCGTCGCCCTCGACGAGCACGTTGCCCCGCAGTAGCACAACCTCGGGCGACCCGGTCACCTCCGTGCCCTCGTAAAGGTTGTAGTCGGACTTCGAGTGGTGGGTGGCGGCGGAGATCGTCACTCGCTTTTCGGGATCGAAGACGACGATGTCGGCGTCGGAGCCGACCGCGATCGTGCCTTTGCGCGGGTAGAGCCCGAACAGCTTCGCCGGATTCGTCGAGAGCAGATCGACCATCCGGTTCAACGAGATCCGGCCCCCGCGGACGCCGAACTCGTGGATCATCTGCAGCCGGTTCTCGAGGCCGGGCCCGCCGTTCGGGATCTTCGAGAAGTCGTCTTTGCCGATCGTCTTCTGTCCGTCCCAGAGGAAGGCGCAGTGGTCAGTCGAGATCGCGCTCAGCGTGTCCGTTCGCACCGCGTTCCAGAGCACATCCTGGTTCGCCTTGTCGCGCGGCGGCGGCGTGTAAACGTACTTGGCGCCCTCGAACTCCGGCCGCTCGAGGAACGTGTAGTCGACGAAGAAGTACTGGGTGCAGGTCTCGCCCCAGACGTTCCAGCCCTTCTCGCGCGCGAGCTGGATCGGCTCGACCGACTCGGCGCACGAAACGTGGACGACGTAGAGCGGCGAGCCGGCCACCCGCGCCAGCTGGATCGCGCGGTTCGTCGCCTCGCCCTCGGTCTCGGGTGGGCGGGTCAGCGCGTGGTACTTGGGCTCGGTGTGGCCCGCGGCGAGCGCCTCCTTCACGAGCACGTCGATCGCGTCGCCGTTCTCGGCGTGCACCATCACGAGCGCGCCGGTCTCGGCGGCGACCTCCATCGTCTTGAAGAGCGTCTCGTCGTCGACCATCAGCGCGCCCTTGTAGGCCATGAAGAGCTTGTACGAGGTGATCCCCTGGTCGGGCAGCGACGCCAGCTCCTCGAGCGTGCCGCCCTCCTTCAGGTCGGTGACCGCCATGTGGTAGCCCATGTCGATCACCTGCTTGCGGTCGGCCTTGCCGCGCCATTCCTCGACCGCGTCGGCGAACGACGAGCCCTGCGGCTGGATGATGAAGTCGACGTGGCAAGTCGTGCCGCCGAACGCGGCCGAGGTCTGGCCGGACTCGACGTCGTCGATCGTGACCGTGCCGCCGAAGGGCATGTCCAGGTGCGTGTGCGGGTCGACACCGCCTGGCAGCACGTACTTCCCGGACGCGTCGATCGTCCGGTCGGCCTGCACGTCGAGCGACTCGCCGATCAGAGAGATGCGCTCGTCCTCGACGTAGATGTCACCGGTGTAGTCGTCCGCCGCGGTGATGACTCGGCCGCCCTTGATCAGGATCGACATGACGCTCCTTTCACGGTGGCGGGAGCGCAGGAGCGCTCCCGCCACCAAGACCTCGCTTACTTCCCTCCTGGTGTGACCTTGACGTTTGCCTTCTTCCAGGTCTTGCCGTAGATGTCGAGATGCTGCTTCTTCAGGATCGCCTGCGCGGCCCTCGCGAGGTCGGTCCTGTACGCCTCGTGACCAGGCACCTTCTTCAGGTTGTTGTACTTCGCGGTCGTCTTCGCCGTGAACGCATAGTCCTTGGGGTTCATCAGGCCGATGCCCTTCGACGAAGGCCAGATCAGCGCGTTGATCTCGTTCATCTGCCACGTCTGATGCCCCTTGAGCAGCGTCGGTCCGTGCGACAGGACGATCTTCACGCAGTCCTTCAGGTGCGACCGGCAGTAGATCCAGCCCTTGAACGACGCTGCGAGGAACTTCTTCGCCGTCGCCTGGTTCTTCGCGTCCTTGAGCCAGGAATCGGTCGCGAAGACGCCGTCCTCGAGCATCCCGGTGCCGATCTTTTCCATCTTGATCACGTTCAGGTCGCTCAGCTTGTAGAGCTTCCCGGTCTTCGGGTTCTTTGTCTCCAGTACCTGCGCGAGCTCGTTGTACGTCATCGCCGAAGCGGCGTCGATCTGCTTGTTCAGGAACAGATTCATGTCGAAGGGCTGCTTGACGATCGTGACGCCCTTGCTGTGAACCGGATCCATGCCGGCGCGGCTGAGCGCGGCGAAGAGCTCGAACTCATTCCCGCCGAGCCAGTTGCCCACCTTCTTGCCGCGCATCTTCGCGATCGTGTTGATGCCGCTGCTTTTCCAGGTGATCTCGGTCATCCCGCTGCGCGAGAAGACCTGGGCGATGTTCACGAGCTTCGTCCCCTGGTCACGCGCCGACATGAGGCTCGGCAACCAGTCGAGACCGAGCTGGGCCTGGCCTCCGGCGACCACCTGCTCGGGGATGATGTCCGGCCCCCCGACGCGAATCTTCACGTCCAGCCCGGCCTTCTTGTAATAACCCTTGGCCTCGGCCGCGTAGTAGCCGGCGAACTGCGCCTGGGTCACCCATTTCAATTGGAACGTGAGCTTCGTCAGCTTCGGCGAGGCGTGCTTCGACGGCGCGGCGGTCCCGACCGCTGCGAGGATCCCGCCAGCGACCGCAAACGCCGCGAGGGCCCCGATCCACAACCTACGATGCTTCATTACTCCCCTTTCCTCTCGTTGCGAATGCGCGAGGCGATTCTGACGCCTCCTCACTCGGATGTCGATGGCACCCAGCGCAGCGCCAACCGTTCGATGAGCGCGACGGCGATGTAGAGCGCCAGGCCGAAGAGGCAAACGACGAGCACGCCCGCCCACGCCTCGTTGAACTGGAAGACGCGGGAGCGGGAGAGGATCAGGACGCCGATCGCGTTCAGCGCGCCGCCGAAGTACTCACCCACGACCGCCCCGATCATCGCCAGCACGGTCGCGACCTTCAGGCCCGCGAAGATGAATGGGAGCGCCGTCGGGATGCGCACACGCCGGAAGATTTCGACGTTTCCGGCCGCGTACGAGCGCATCAGCTCGAGGTCTTGCGGGCGAACAGAAGTCAGGCCGCGGAGCGTGTTCACGAGCACTGGGAAGAAGCAAAGGACGGCGGCGATAGCGATCTTCGAGCTCTTCGTGAGCCCTCCCCCGAACCACTGATTCGTAATCGGAGCGAAGGCGATGATCGGGATCGCATTCGCAGCAACCGCGTAGGGAAGCAGCGCCGTCGCGAGTGGCCGCCAGCGCGCGAGCACGAGCGCCACCAGGATCGCGAATCCCGATCCGAGCGCAAAGCCGCCCAGCGCCTCCTGGAACGTGTACCAGCCCGCGTGCCAGAGCTCGCTCTTGTCGGTCCAGAATGTCGTGGCGATCGAGGTCGGCTTCGGCAGCAGGAACTGCTGTACGTGCAGCCAGACGATCAGGCCCTGCCACAGCGCAACCAGCCCGACGAAAACGACCAGCGCCGGCAGCCAGTCGACGACCCGGCGGCCGACCATGCGTCCGAGGCCCCCGCGGGGAACGGGCTGGACGGCGACCGGGACGTCAGTGCTCACGCCTTTGCCTCCTGCGTGACGGGCGCGGCTCGGTCGAGGTCATGACCGAGGTGGAGCGCCTCGCGAACGTGCGTGACGAGCTCGAAGAACGACGGCGCCTCGCGCGTTGCCGCCGTCCGCGGCTGCGGCAGGTCGACCGGGATCAGCTCGGAGATCTGGCCAGGCCGCGGCGACATCACGACGACACGCGTTGACAGGAAGACGGCTTCGGTGATCGAGTGGGTCACGAAGACGATTGTCGAACCGCTCGCTTCCCAGATCTTGAGCAGCTCGATATTCAGGCGCTCACGCGTCATCTCGTCGAGCGCGCCGAACGGCTCGTCCATCAGAAGCAGCGCCGGGTCGAACGAGAGCGCGCGGGCGATCGAGACCCGCTGCTGCATGCCGCCCGAGAGCTGCCACGGCCGGTGGTTCTCGAACCCCTGCAACTCGACGAGCTCGAGCATCCTCCGGACCCGCTCGTTCCGCTTCTGCCGCGACCAGCGGGCCATCTCCAGCGGCAGCGCGACATTCTTCGCGACCGTGCGCCAGTCGTAGAGCACGGGATCCTGGAAGACGATTCCGTAGTCGCGGTCGTTCCGCGCCTGCCGGGCGGACTTGCCGTTGACGACGACGGTGCCGGAGCTCGGCTCGATCAGGTCGCCGATGATCCTCAGCAGCGTCGACTTCCCGCAGCCCGACGGGCCGATCAGCGAGACAAACTCGCGCTCGCCAATCTCGAGGTCGATCCCCTGCAGCGCCGTCGTCTGCCCGAACTGCTTCGAGACCCTGCTGATCTCGACAACGCTCATTGCAACCTCATGCGTAGTTCTCCGGCGCCCGACGCACGACGATCTTCTCGACGACCACGATCACGAGGAAGAACGAGATTCCGAGCGCCGCCGCGATCACGTTCGTGGCCCAGAGGCCACGCGGCTCAGTCGTGTAGTACTGGCTGAAGTTGATGATCTGAGCGCCGAGCCCGTTCGGAATCGAGGACGGCAGCTCGCCGATCAGCGCGCCGACGACGCTCGCCGTGGCGCTCACCTTCAGCGCGGCGAAGATGTATGGCAAAGCCGCAGGGAAACGGAGCTTCCAGAGGATCCGCCAGTTGCCGGCCGCGTAGCTCCGCATCAGCTCGAGCGCGCGCCGGTCGGGGGATTGCAGGCCGCGGATCGTGTTCACCGTCACTGGGAAGAAGGTCAGATACGCGGCGATCAGCGCGACCGCGCCCCAGTCCTTCAGGCCGTCCGGCAGCTTCGGGTTAGCCCAGACGACGATCATCGGCGCGACGACGAGGATCGGCACGGTCTGCGACGCGACAACCCAAGGGAGCAGACCGCGCTGAAGCAGCCTGAAGTGCGCGAGGAAGACGCCGAGGGCGAAGCCGACGAGCGCCCCGATCGCGAAACCGGCGGCCGCCTCCTTGGCCGTGAAGAGCGCGCCCTTGACGAGCACGGTGATCAGCCGCGGGCCGACGCCGCCGGGCGAGGCGCTTCCCCAGAGCGCGGCGAAGATGTCGCTCAGGTGCGGCATCGTCGTGTCGTTGACGATGAAAGGCCACGTCCAGCCTTCGTGGATCCAGAGCCAGCGGTAGCCCTCCCACAGGCCCCACAGGGCTGCGAGAACGACAACAAAGAGCCCGAGCCGTAGGGCCGCTGTTCGCACGGCGACTACGCGTCGTTCGTGGAGTGCCTGCGCGGCCGTCGTCGCCACACCTATCTCTTACCACACTCCCCTGAGCCGTTTACGATCGCGCGCATGCTCGATCCCGGCCGCACGGTCGCCGACCTTCGTGAGCTCCAGGATCTGACGGGCGACGAGAATGGCGCCCAGCGAGTCGCCTGGACCGAGACGTGGCAGCGCGCCCGCGAATGGCTCCGGGGCAAGCTCTCCGGCACCGCGGCCGAGGAGACGATCGACGCGGCCGGCAACCAGTGGTTCACGCTGCTGGGCGACTCCGAGCGCGCGCTGCTGATCGGCGGTCACATCGACTCCGTCCCGAACGGCGGTTGGCTCGACGGAGCGCTGAACGTCATGGCCGGCGTCGAGGTTCTGCGCCGGATCGCCGGGGAAGGGAAGCGTCCGGTCACCGTCCGGCTCGTGAACTGGGCCGACGAAGAGGGGGCGCGTTTCGGACGCTCGCTGTTCGGCTCTTCGGCGGCCGCCGGCTCGATGGCCGACCAAGAGGAGCTGCGGCAGCGGAAGGATGCGGACGGCGTCTCGCTGCCCGACGCAATCGCTCGCTTCGACGTCGATCTCGAGACGGCGCTTGAAGCTCGTAGCGAGCTCGAGAACGCGGCCGCCTACCTCGAGCTCCACATCGAGCAGGGTCCCGTGCTGGAGTCGCTGGAACTCCCGCTCGGGGTCGTCCTGGGGACATTCGGCGTCGAGCGCCACCAGGTGACCTTCCGCGGCCAGGCGGCGCACGCGGGCTCGACGCCCATGGACAAGCGCCGCGATGCGCTCGCCGGTGCGGCGAAGCTCGAGCTCGAGATCCGCGAGATCGCCGAGCGGATGGGCGAGGGCGCGGTCTGCACGATGGGAGGGGTGGTCACGAGGCCGGGCATCGTCACCTCGGTCGTCGAAACGGCCGAATGCCTGCTCGACCAGCGGCATCTCGACGTGGTGCAGTTGGCCGAGATGCTGGACAACGCGAAGGCGGCCTCGCGACGCTTCGGGCAGGAGGAGGATCTCGAGGTCGAGTGGGAACGGATCTGGAGCATCGAGCCGATCCTCTTCGACGAGCGCCTGATCGAGCTTGCGGACGAGTCGATCAGCGAGGTCGCCGGTTCGTCACACCGTCTGCCGAGCGGTCCGCTTCACGACGCCGCCGAGGTCGCACGCGCCGGCATCCCGACGGTGATGCTGTTCGTCCAGAGCCTTCGCGGCCTCTCCCACACGAAGCTCGAGGACACCAAGGAGGAGCACCTCGAGCTCTCGGTGCAGGCCCTGGACCGGCTGGCGCAGAAGACGCTAGCGCTGCTCGGCGGCTAGGCGGAGGCCGAGTCCGAGCAGCGCGGCGCCGGTGATCCCGTCGACGACGCGCCGG
This sequence comes from Actinomycetota bacterium, assembly GCA_005883955.1. Classification (GTDB taxonomy): domain Bacteria; phylum Actinomycetota; class Thermoleophilia; order Gaiellales; family Gaiellaceae; genus 13-2-20CM-68-14. The sequence continues at coordinate 15,838 of VAXH01000031.1, forward strand.
ACTCGCGAGCCGCGTAGGAGGTCGCCCGCCTTCGCGACCGCGAACGCGTAGGCGGTCAGCCAGACGAGCGTCAGCGAGGCGAAGACGAGTCCGAGGCCGAGCAGCTCGCCGAACGAGGTCGCAAACTGGGGCAGCAGGCTCGTGAAGAAGATCGCCATCTTCGGGTTGCCGAGATTGCTGACGAGTCCCTGTCGCAGAGAACGCCCGCGTAGCGATGTCCTCGTCTTCGACTCGCGCGGGCGGAGCGCCGGCACCAGCGTCTGGAGACCGAGGTAGACGAGGTAGGCCGCGCCGGCGAGCTTGACCGCGACGAACGCGGGCTCGGAAGCCTGCAGCACAGCAGCGACCCCGGCGCTTGTCGCCAGCGCCCACATCGCTTGTCCGCCGGAGACGCCGGCGGCGGTGAGCATGCCGCTGCGCCGTCCTCCGAGCAGCGTGTTCCTGATCGTCAGGGCGGTGTCCTGGCCGGGCGTGACGATGACGACGGCCGAGACGCCGACGAAGGCCCAGAAGTGCGTGATCACGTCTCCAGTCTCACAAATTGGAGGCTGAAATTCCCTGCGGCTCGGCGTATGCTCGTCTCCAATGGCTCTGACCTTCGGCGTCACCGTCTTGCCCGATCCGCCGTACACCCGGCTGATCGAGCTGATGCAGAAGGCCGAGGAGCACGGTTTCGAGTACGGCTGGACGTACGACTCGCACATCCTCTGGCAGGACTCCTATGCGACCTTGCCGCTCGTCGCCGCGGCGACGGAGAAGATCAAGCTCGGCCACTGCGTCACGAACCCGGGCATCCGCGACCCAACGGTCACGGCCAGCTGGTACGCGACGATGCAGGACATCTCGAACGGCCGGATGCTGATGGGCATCGGCCGCGGAGACTCATCGCGCCGAGTCGTCGGCCTGAAGCCGGTCCGCGTGGCGGAGTTCGAGGCCCGGCTGCGGATGATCAAGGACCTGATGAACGGCAGAAAAGTCAAGTGGAACGAGAAGGAGCTCCAGCTCGAATGGGTCCGCGACGAGTTGCCCGAGATCCCGATGCAGGTAGCGGGCTACGGCCCGCGGGCCCTCGGCGTGGCGGGGCGCGTCGGGGACGGCGTCATCATCCAGCTCGCCGACCCCCAGATCATCGAGTGGATCATGGAAACCGCGCGCAAGGCGGCCGCGGAGGACGGCCGTGACCCGGACGCGCTCCAGTGCGTCGTCTGCGCCCCAAGCCATATCTCGGACGACCTCGACGATGCGCGCGAGCAGGTGCGGTGGTTCCCGGCGATGGTCTCAAACCACGTCATGGACCTGATCGAGCGCTACGGCGCCGACTCCGACGAGATCCCGGCGGCGCTGACCGAGTTCGTCAAAGCGCGCAAGTTCTACGACTACAAGGAGCACAGCCGCGTCGGCGCCAAGCACGGCGAGTTCGTCACCGACGAGATCTGCGACCGCTTCTGCGTCCTTGGCAACGCCGAGCAGGCGACGGAGAAGCTGCGCGAGCTGGAGTCGATCGGCGCCGACCAGTTCAACATCTACCTGATGACGCACGGCCAGGAAGAGACGCTCGCCGCTTACGGCGAGCGGATCATTCCTCAGTTCACAGGAGTAGCTGCCTAGCACATTCGCGCGCCCTCGCGAACACGGGCGACTTGTAGCGTTTGTAGCCAAGGG
>VAXH01000063.1 GCA_005883955.1 Actinomycetota bacterium
CGATGATCGTCGGTGCGCCGGAGATTCCGGCCCCTGCGAGGACGGCGGTCGCCGCGTCGGTGGTCTCGCTCGAGACGGAGAGGCCACGCTGGATGCGCGCGAGATCGGCGTTCATCTCCTCCGCGGTCTGGTAACGGTCCTCCGGATCCTTCGCCAGCGCCCGCAGGACGACGTAGTCGAGGTCGTCAGGGACGTCGTCCCGAAGCTCGGACGGCGGCACCGGCACCTCGGAGAGATGCTTCATCGCGATTTCGAGCGGCGTGTCGCCGGTGAAGGGAACCGTGCCCGTGAGCATCTCGTAGAGAACGATCCCGACCGAGTAGACGTCGGAGCGCTGGTCGACCGGCGACCCGCGCGCCTGCTCCGGCGACAGGTATTGCGCCGTGCCGATGATCGAGCCGACCTCGGTCATCTGGCTCGCCCCAGAGCGGGCGATGCCGAAGTCTGTCACCTTGAGCCGCCCGTCCGAGTCGACGACGACGTTGTGCGGCTTGATGTCGCGGTGGACGATCCCGTGGCGATGGGCGAAGCCGAGCGCGGCCAGCATCTGGCGGGTGTAGTCGATCGCGATCTTGATCGGCGTCGGGCCGCGGCTGACGATCAGCTCCTTCAGCGACCGGCCGGAGAGGTACTCCATCGCGATGTAGTAAGTGCCTTCGGCCTCGCCGCGGTCGTAGATCGAGACGATGTTCGGGTGTGAGAGGCCTGCCGCGTTCTTGGCCTCGCGCCGGAAGCGCTCGATGAACGAGTCGTCGGCGGCGTGGCGGTCGTCGAGGATCTTGATCGCGACCCGGCGCCCGAGCTCCTGGTCCTCGGCGAGGTAGACGTTTGCCATCCCGCCGGCGCCGAGCTTGCGGATGATCCGGTAGCGGCCGTCGAAGACCGAGTCGATCAGGGTGTCGCCTGTTACCGCCACGGCTTTACTTCTTCGACCCCGACTTGAGGACGGCCTGCATCAGCAGCTTGGCGATCGGCGCTGCGGTCTGGCCGCCGAAGCCGTGCTGGTTCTCGAGCGTGACCGCGACCGCGACCCGCGGGTTGTCGGCCGGAGCGAAGCAGATGAACCAGGTCGTGTTGATTCCTGAGTTGCCTGTCTCGGCGGTACCCGTCTTGCCTGCGACCGAGATTCCGGGGATCGCGGCCTCGCCGCCGGTGCCGTCGTTGACCGCCGCGACCATCATCGAATTGATCTCGCTCGCAGTCTGGCGCGACATCACGCGATTGAGCTTCTGTGGTTGGATGCGGACGACCGTATGTCCGCCCGAGTCGACGACTCGGTCGAGCAGCTGCGGCGCCATCTCCACGCCTCCGTTGGCGATTGTCGAAGCGACCATCGCCATCTGCAACGGCGTCACGGCGAGAGTCTCCTGTCCGAAGGCCAAGCGCCCGGGATCGACCTGGGTTGCCGGGTTGGACGGGAAGAACAGCTTGCCGCCGTGATAGAGGCCGCTCGGAACCTTCTCGTCGGCGGGCGTCTCGATCGGCGGATCCTTATAGAAGCCGAACTTCTTCATGTAATCGAGAATCAGCCCGGCTCCGATCGCCTTGCCGACGTTGCAGAAGACCGAGTTGATCGAGTGCTGGAGACCCTGCGCGAGCGTGGTTTGACCGAAGGACTCGACCGGCCCGTCGGGGCTCGCGGCGTTCGAGACCCGCTTGCCGTACTCGGTGCAGTAGCCGGGGTCGTAGAAGCTCGACTCGGGCGTGAACTTGTGCGAGTTGAGAGCCGCCGTCGCGGTGACGACCTTGAAGGTCGAGCCCGGGGTAAAGAGGCCGTCGGTGGCGCGGTTCAGCAGGGGGGCCCCCGGTTGGCACGGCGCATTGGTGGCCTTGATCAGGTTGAAGCGGTTCTCGACCAGGTTCGGGTTGTAGCTCGGCTGCGTGGCGAGCGCGTAGACCTTGCCGGTCTTCGGGTTCATCACGACCGCCGCACCGCACTTACCCGTGAGCTGCTGCATCGCGACGCGCTGCACGCCCGGGCGCACGCTCAGGAGCAGGTCGTTGCCGGTGATCGTGACGCCCTTGAGCCGATCGAGCGTCTTGTTGAAGATCGTGCTGAGGTTCGCGTTCGAGGCGGTCAGGTACGCGTTCTCGGACTGCTCGAGTCCCGCCCGCGAGCGCTTCTCTGTCGAGTAGCCGACCAGGTTCGCGAACAGGCGGCCGGTCGGGTAGCGGCGGTAGTAGAGCGTCTGCCCGTCGACCTTGCGGCGGACGTTCGTCGCCAAGATCGTCCCGTCGGCAGCGCGGATCAGTCCGCGCTTGATCCGGAACTGGGCAACCCGCTGGATCGCGTTGTCCTGCTTGTCCGCCAGGCCCGCGGAGGCCCACGTCTGCCAGTACGTAGTCCCCACGACCAGTGCCGCGAGCAGGATCAGCGAGGCGACGGCGAGCTTCGTGATCTGCCGGTTCATGCTTGCCTCGGCGCGTTGGCGCGATTGGAGATCAGGAGCAGGCCAGCGAGCAGGACGAAGTTCGCGACCACGCTCGAGCCGCCGTAGGAGACGAAGGGGAGCGTGATTCCCGTCAGCGGGATGATTCGCAGGATGCCGCCGACGATGATGAAGGTCTGTAGCGCGAAGCCGAAGGTGAGGCCGGCGGCGGCGAGCTTCGAGAAGCCGTCATCGGCGAGCAACGCGATTCGCATGCCGCGCAGGACGAAGACCATGAAGAGAAGGAGCAGCGCCGAGATACCGATCAGGCCCAGTCCCTGCGCGAGCGCCGAGTAGATGAAGTCCGTGTTCAGGTACGGGATCAGCGGGTGGCCTGAGGTGGTCTCGAGCGTTTCCTTGCCGAGGCCGGTGCCGAACCAGCTGCCGTTGGCAACGGAATAGAGCGACTTCACGAGCTGGTAGCTGCCGCAGTCCTGTCGCAGGGCCGGGTGTCCGGTCAGGGCGCAGTAGACCTTGTGGTCGGTCCAGGGATGTAGCCAGATCGTCACGCGCTCATGCACGTGCGAGACCTTTGTGTAGATGAAGTACGAGCCGGCGAGGAAGAGCGCGAGACCGATGCCTGTGAACAGCGGTCGGCCCGTCGCCACGTAGAGCATCGCCAGGAAGATCCCGAAGTAGAGGAGCGCAGAGCCGAGGTCGTTCGTCTCGACCAGGACGAGCATCGCGCCGCCCCAGATCACGAGCAGCGGCCCGAAATCCTTCAGCCGTCCCTGCGCCAGCACCTCCCGCTTCTCGCGCAGGTAGCCCGCGAGGAAGACGATCAGGCAGAGCTTCGCGATCTCGCCCGGCTGGAACTGGAGCGAGCCGAAGTGGATCCACAGCCGGGCGCCGTTGACGGTCGTGCCGAGCCCCGGCAGCGCAGGCAGGACGAGTAGGCCGATCGCGGTCAGCCCGAAGATGTACTTGTAGCTCTCCAGTCGCCGGTAGTCCCGCCGCAGGGCCCACAACGTGCCCGCGAAGACACCGACCGCGATGATGATCCAGACGCCCTGGCGAAAAGCGTCTCCAGGATGGATCCGGTAGATCTCCGTCAGGCCGACCGCCGTCAGGAGGGCCGCAATCGGCAGCAGGTACGGGTCGGCATAAGGCACCGCGTAGCGCGCCACCAGGTGCGCGACCAGATAGAGGGCGAGGAAGAACGCTGCGTATGAGAGCGAGGCGGTCGAGACGACCGACTGGCGGGCGATGTAGACGCTCGCGAAGCCGAGCGCGGTCAGCGCCCCGACAACAACGAGGTTCAATAGCTCTCGGTTCCGAAGGCTCATGAGGCCTCGCTTGCGATGCCGATCTGGAGGCCGTAGGGGCTTTGCCGCTGCGGCCGTCTAAACCCGGTTGTCGGGAGGGTCCGGCTTTCATCGTTGAGGTCCCTCATCGCCTTATCTCCCGTGCAGCGTCCAGAGAACGACCGCCACGACCGCGAGCGCGACCAGGATCAGCAGGAGCGCCGGAATCAGGCGGCCCCGGGTGCGGCGCTTCGGCTGAGCGGATTGCTCCGCCTCGCCGGGCGGTGCGACGACCGTGTCGAGAGTAGGCACATGGTCGAGCTCGTCCAGCGTGTCCTCGTCCACCTCGCCGTCGCCGGCCGCGCCGAGGGCCGGGTACTGCGCCGTCTCCTCGAGCGGTTCTCCGACGTCCTCGCCGATCTCGAAGAAGACAACGGTGATGTTGTCCTCGCCCCCGCCCTTGTTCGCGGCGCGGATCAGCGCCTTCGCCGTCGTCTGCAGGTTGCGGCGGTTCTTTTCGATCGTGCTGAGGATGACGTCGTCCTCGACCATCGAGGTGAGCCCGTCCGAGCAGAGCATGAACAGGTCGCCCGGTTGGGTCTCGATCGAGAAGGTGTCGACGTCGACGTCGGGGTCGGTGCCCAGCGCGCGGGTAATGACCGAACGTTGCGGATGCGTGCCGGCCTCCTCCGGCGACAGCTTGCCGCTGCGAACGAGCTCCGCGACGAGCGAGTGGTCCTCGGTCAGCTGGTCGAGCCTGCCGTCACGGATCAAGTAAGCGCGCGAGTCGCCGACGTGGCCGAAGGCGACCGTTCCTTCACCGACGAGCGCCACCGTCAGTGTCGTCCCCATTCCGGAGGCCGCGGCGTCCTGGCTCGAGCGCTGGTAGACGCGCCGGTTCGCCTCCTGGATCAGCTCAGTGACGCGGCGCTCGCCGCTGCCGGCTGCGCCCTCGTCCTCGCGAACGGCGCCGGCGGCGAGGCTCGATGCGAGCTCGCCCGCCTGCGCGCCGCCCATGCCGTCGGCGATCGCGAAGAGCGGCGGCTCGACGACGTAGGCGTCCTCGTTTCGACGGCGCTTCCTGCCCGTGTCCGTGCCGTGGCCGAGCTGCCTGACCGTCACGTTTCGTACCTCAGCTCCGTCCAACCACGGCTCGTCTGTGCTTCACGTCTCGTACCTCAATTCGGTCTCGCCGACGCGGACGACGTCGCCGGGTGTCAGCTTGCGCGCGCGAGTGAGCTTGATCCCGTTCAGGTAGGTGCCATTCGTGGAGCCGATGTCCTCGACCCAGACGCCGTCCCGGCGGGGCTCGATTCGCGCGTGTTTCGCGGAGGCGTAGTCGTCCCCCTCGAGCGTGACGTCGTTCTGGGGCCCGCGGCCGACTGTGATCGGGGCCGAGTTGAGCATCCGTCCCTCACCCGGCTCCAGCGTCGGACTGGAGACCACGACGAGGCGCCCCGCATCAGGTGGCCCGGTGTCGCGGACCATACCGAGGTCGCTCGCTTGCGACGGGGCGAGGATGAAGCTCTCCTGCGGCGTTCGCAGATCCTTGCTGGCCGTGCGGACGATTCGCCAGATGAACAGGTAGAGCAGCACCACGAAGGCGATCTTGAGGACGAGCAGCAGCTCCTCGACCGCGATCGAGGCCAGGGCCACGTCAGCCTCCGGACTCCCGCCGGAAGACGAGCTCGGTCGAGCCGACGGTGATCGTGTCTCCAGGACGTAGCTTGGCGCGCTTCAGGCGCCGGCCGTTGATCTCGGTGCCGTTCGTCGAATCGAGGTCGACCACCCAGTAGGCGGAGCCTTCCTGCCGAACCTCGGCGTGCCGGCGCGACACGTTCGGGTCCTCGACCTGAATGTCGGCGTCCTTCGAGCGCCCGATGACGATGCGCCGCTTCTCGATTTCACGCTGTTTGCCGTTCCACGAGAGCGTCGCGATCTCCCGCTCGAGACCAAGCTCTTGTGCCGAGACCGCCTCCGTGTCGGGCTGCTTGGGCTTGTAGACCATCGTCGCGCCGGGCGCGACCTCGGGAATCGGCGCTTCGTGCGGCACCGGGTGCGGCCCGCCCTGGGCCATCCGCGTTGCGATCCCGAACTCGCCGACCTCGAGATCTTCGTCGGTCTCCATCAGAACCTTCGGCGGCGAGAGCATCACGTACTTTTCCCGGCGGGCGTTCTCGGCGAGGTAGTCCTGCAGCTCGCCGAGCAGCGACTCCTCGTAGCTCTCGAACTGCGCGCGGTCCGCGGGAGAGAGATAGAGCGTGTACTCGTTCGGGACGTAGAGCCGGGAGACCGAGATGACCCGATGATCCTCCATTTCCTTGACCAACTTGCGTGCGAGCTCGACCGGCTGAACGTTTGTCCGGAAAGCCCGTCCGAAAACGCCTTCGAACAAGGACTCGATCTTGGCTTCGATGTTCCTGAGCACGGTCATTGCAGGGGCTTAGCCCGCATCCGAGTCTAGCTTTCGGCTTTGACCGCTAGCCCCAGGCAAGTGACCAGGATCGTGGCCACGATTGCGGCATCCGGCAGTGCCGGGCCCGGGGCGAGGATGCCTGCCAGAAGCACGAGTCCGAAGGGAGCGATCCGCCGCCGCCGGACATGCGGGAGCGCCGCGGCTGCAAGCGCGAGCACGAGGGCTTCCAACAGCAGCGTCGGCCGGGCACTGAGAGCGTGCCAGATCGTGTCGGCGGCTGCGAACGGGCTTCGAGTGCCGTTGAGGTCGAGTGCCGGGGCGAAGCTGCCGGTGAAAGGGAGCTTGCCGCCTCGGAGCCCCGCGACGAGCCCCGCGACGAGCACAGCCGCGAACACTTGCACGGCCCGAGCCATCCCGCCGCGCAGCCGCCGCGTAACGAGCGGGAGCAGCCCGAGGAGCGAAAGCGGCGCCAACAGCGGCCCGGCGAGGAAGAACAACCCGGTCCGCGAGTCTTTCCATGAGAGTGCGAGCCAGCCGAGCGCGAGTGCCGCATAGGCCCAGGCGAGCCCGGCTGAGAGGTTCCCCAGTGGCAAGACCGGAACGGCGAGGGCGAGCGCGAGCCCGGCCCGTTCGCGGAGGAGGGTCGAGGCCGCCGCAAGCGCCGCGAGCCCGAGCGGCCAGCCGGACGGATAGAAGGGGAACGCCGCCGCGCTCGCGCCTGCGAAGAGTCCGGCCGCCGCCGCAGGCGCGAAGCGGACGGGCGCCGGCGTCGAAATATGCGGCAAGGTGCGCGTACGCCGCTCGCCTCGGTGTCCGGTCGCGCGCAGCGCGGCGCCGAGCTTCTCCGCCGATGGCCGTCTTGCCGGATCGACCGACAGCGCGCGGTCGACGAGCGCGATCAACGGCTTCGGCAAGTCGGGCCTGGCTTTGGCCAGCGAGACCGCGCCCGACTCGATTCGCCGCGCGGTATCGAGCAGCGACCCTTTCCAGAACGGATGCCAGCCCGCGAGCGCCTCCCAGAGCAGGACGCCGACCGCCCAAACGTCCGCGGGCGCCCCCGACTCCTCGCCTCGGAGACGCTCGGGAGGGATGTAGGCCAGCGTGCCGGGCACGTCTCCGGCGGCGGTCAGGGTCTCCTCGCCGTCCATCCGCGCGAGTCCGAAGTCGAGCAGGCGGATAGAAATCTCGTCGCTCTCGGCGAGCAGGATGTTCGAAGGCTTCACGTCGCGGTGGACGATTCGGTGCCGATGGGCGTGCGCCAGCGCCTCGCAGACCTGCGCGGCGACCTCCAGTGCAGCGGCGTCGTCGACCGCGCCTTCCCGGAGAGCCTGCCGCAGCGTCCGGCCGGGCACGTACTCGTAGGCGATGTAGACGTGTCGCGAGTCGCGCGCGAGCGCGTAGGCCCGCTGGCACCCCGGATGGCGGAGACGCGCGGCAGCGGAGGCCTCTCTCTCCGCGCGGGAGGCCGACTTCCCCTCGCGCGGGACGATCTTGAGCGCCACCTCGACGCCCGTCGGCTCGTCGCGGGCGAGCCAGACCGAGCCGTTGCCGCCGCTGCCGAGCGGCTGCAAAGGGCGATACCGGCCGAGGACGAGCTCGTTCGGGGCGACGGCAAGGGCCGCTTCTGACACGGGCGGACGTTCGCCACGGGGGCGCGAAAGCCTTTCGGACAGTGGCAGAAAACCATTTCAGGCCGAGCCAACGGTTACAGTGGACGCCGCAACTTTTCCCTGCACGAAGCCATGACCGAGCGCGACACAGACATCGAGTTCGACTTCTTCGAGGAGCCGGAGACGAGAGAGGCCGCCCGGCCGGACCGGCCGCCGGTGCGCGGCGGCCCGCGACCGCCGATCCGGACGCCGCAGGGCTTGACGCCCCTGCTGCGCCTGGTCGGCTTGATCGCCTTCGCGATCGTGATCGTCCTGCTGCTCGTCTACGCGGTCGAGGGCTGCCAATCCTCGAGCAAGCACGCGAAGTACCAGCACTACATGACCAAGGTCTCGCAGATCGCGTCGAACTCGCACTCGATCGGCGCGCGCCTCGTCACGTTGCTCGGCCAGCCGGGTGTGAAGGCGAGCGACGTGCAGAGCAAGCTCGCGGGGCTTGCGCGCGACGAGCAACAGGACGTCGACACAGCCCGCGCGATCAATCCGCCGGGCCGCCTGCGGGACGAGAACTCGCGCATGATCGACGCGCTCCAGTACCGCTACAGCGGCATCGTCGGAATCGCGGACTCGCTAAGGCAGGCGGTCAGCAAGAAGAATCTCGCTGCCGCTCAGGCCGGCGCCCTGCTCGAGGCGCCTGCGCAACGGCTGCTCGCGAGCGACGTCGTCTGGGACGACAGCTTCAGGGATCCGTCGAAGCAGGTGCTGCGGGACCAGGGGGTGGGCGACGTCCGTGTCCCCAGCTCGACCTTCGTCCAGGATCCGGACTTCTATACGGCCGCCGGCCTGGGCGCGGTCGTCACCCGCCTGCGCGGCGCCAACGTCTCGCCGACCGTCGGCGGCCTGCACGGAACGAACATCGTCTCCACGAAGGCGCTGCCGCAGGGCACAGAGCTCTCGACCTCGAGCACGTCGCCGCAGCCGGTTGTCGCGGGCACCAACCTGGGCTTCGCGGTCACGGTCGAGGATTCCGGCGACTCCGCTGAGGTGCACATTCCGGTGACGTTGACCATCACCAACGGGACGAAGAACATCGAAAAGACTCAGACGATCGCCTTCATCAACAAGAAGGAACAGACGGTCGTCACCTTCCGCAACATCCAGCTCGACTCGACCTTCTTCGGCTCTCAGTCGACGAAGGTGAAGGTGAAGGTCAACGCCGTTCCGAACGAGCACAACATCACGAACAACAGCGCCGAGTATTCGGTGATCTTCTCGCTGCCGCAGTAGGTTTGCCCGGCTGATGAGCAACTCGGCGACTGCGGCGATCGCGATCGCGGCTGCGGCTGCGGCCGTCCTCGCGCTGGCGACGGCGCTGCTGGCGTGGCTGCAGCTCAAACGGGTGCGCACCTCGCAGCAGGTGATGCTGGGCGGCGGCAAGGACGATCTCGTCGACTTCGCGGTTTCGCTGCAGGCGCGAATCGACGATCTCCACCGGGCAGTGGATGAGATCGCTGCCGGTCTCGCGCGCGTCGACCGCCGGGTCGACGAATCCCTCGCGAAGACCTCGATCGTCCGCTACGACGCCTACGAAGGCACCGGCGGGCAGCAGTCCGCTTCCGTGGCCCTGCTCGACGGCGCCCGCAGCGGCATCGTCGTCAGCGCCATCCAGGGGCGGGACTACGCACGCATCTACATGAAGGAGCTCGAGCACGGCCGCGCCTCGATCGCGCTCTCGCCGGAGGAGGAGGAAGCAGTAGAGCGGGCGATGTCGCGGTAGCCACCGCGTGTCTCGGTGCTACTTTTTGGCTGCCTTGCAGCAAGTCTTGGTGCTGAACGCGAGCTACGAGCCGCTCAACGTGACGACGGTTCGGCGTGCGCACGTGCTCGTGTTCAAGGGCAAGGCCGAGGTGATCGAGGAACTCGATCAGGCATTGCGCTCGGCGACCACGACCTTTCCGTGGCCCCACGTGATCCGGCTCGTCCAGTACGTCCGCGTGCCGCGGACGGTGCAGCGGAAGATCTCGCGCCGGGCGCTCTTCGCCCGCGACGACTGGCGCTGTGTCTACTGCGGCAGCGCCGGCGGGCGGCTGACCCTCGATCACGTCGTCCCGAAGAGCCGCGGCGGCGAGTCCGTCTGGGAGAACGTCGTCACCTCGTGCGCGCCCTGCAATCTGCGCAAGGGGAATCGCCTGCCGCACGAGGTCTCGATGGAGCTGCGCCGGCCGCCAAGAGCGCCCGCGCCGGTGCTCTTCATCCGCCTTGCGGCGCCGAAGATCCCGGACGGCTGGCAGCCTTACCTGAGCGGGCTTTCGACCGCCTGAGGCGTCGCTTGCGATGCCGAGCTAAAGGCCGCACCGGCTTTGCCGGTGCGGCCGTCTAATCCCGGTCGGTGGACATCCGGCAGCCTGTCCCCGAAGCCACGAGAGCGACTAGCCGCGCTCGGCCGGCAGGCCGAGACCCGACCACTCGCTCCACGAGCCCGGGTAGAGCTTCGCGTCGCGCCCGGCGAGTGCGAGCCGGTGGACGAGCACCGTGGCGGTGACGCCTGAGCCGCAGTAGGCGACGACCTCGCCTTCGGGTAACTGGCGCGGAGCGATCGGTTCGTTCCAGGGCGCGTTGAGCGCACCAGGAATGTGCCCGGCGACCGGGTCGATCGGCTCGACGTCCCCGCGATAGCGTTCCGGGACGCGGGCGTCGAGCAGAACGAGCTCGCCAAGGCGCTCATGCAGATCGGTCGCCTCGATCGCGTCGCCGCTTCGCGGGCGCGGAGTGAATTCGGCTGGCTCGAGGGATTCTTCCCCGGCTCGTAGCGGACCCAGCCAACCATCGAGTTCCAGTACCGCGCAGTCGTCGTGGCCGAAGTGGCGGAGCAGCCACCAGAGCCGCTCCGCACCGCCCATCGAGCCGTATGTCACGACGAAGACGCCGTCGCCGATCCCGGCTCGCCCGGCTGCTTCCACAAACTGCTCCTCGCTCGGCAACGGGTGGCGTCCGCCCGGCCCCGGCGGCGAGGACAGGTCTCGCTCGACGTCGATGAAGGACGCACCGGGGATGTGCGCCTCGAGATAGCGCTCGCGGCCGCGGCGGGGTTTTCCCAGCTCCCAGCGGCAATCCACGAACTGGTAGAGCACGCCCGCGAACGCTACTGATCAGGCAGCTCTTTTACGCGACGGAGCGAACTGCGGCAGGGCGGAGGCCGATTGCGCGCTTGCAGCGGTCGCAGAAGCTCTCGGAAACGCCCTTGTGCTCTGCTCGCTCGCGCAGGATCGGCCGTTCGCACTCGCATTTCGGTTCTTGGCTCATGCAGCCTCCTCGGCAGGTTGTGCGGGGACAGGTGCCGGCTCCTGCGCCGGCGCGGGATGATGGAGATGCGGCGCGCCCAGATGCCCGTGCGCCTCGGTCCCGTAGCCGCCCGGAACCGGGATGTAGAACTCGGGGTAGCCCCACATGCCGTGCTCGGAAACGTCCAGGCCTGCGGTCTCGACGTGCTCCTCGACGCGAATCCCCCAGAGCCGTTTCAGCGTCCAGAGGCACCCGAACGAGGCGCTGAAGGTGAAGCCGCCAACCGCGAGCAGGCCGAGTGCCTGGACGCCGACCTGGTGGAACGAGCCCGTGTAGACGAGGCCACCGCGGCCGGTCGCCAGGTTCGAGGCCAGTGCGGGCACCGCGAACAGACCCGTCGCAAGGGTGCCCCAGACGCCCGCGAGCCCATGGACTGCGACGGCGCCGATCGGGTCGTCGATCCCGATCCGCTCGACGAGCGGCACGGCGACGACTGCGATCACCGCGGCCAGGAAGCCGATCACGATCGCGGCCCACGGCGCAACGAACCCCGAAGCGGCGGTGATCGCCACCAGCGCGGCGATCACGCCGTTCAGCATCATCGAGACGTCGGGCTTCTTCAGCAGGACCCACGCGGCGGCGATTCCGCCGAGTGCGCCTGCGGCGGCGGCGACGTTCGTCGTCAGCGCGACGTAGCCGAAGTAGCCGATGTGGTGGCCGGTGACGACCGCGAGCGTCGACCCGGGGTTGAAGCCGAACCAGCCGAACCAGAGGATCAGAGTTCCGAGGACGGCGTAGGGCATGTTGTGGCCTGGAATCGGGTTCGCGCGGCCGTCGTGGCCGAACTTGCCAATCCGCGGCCCGAGCAGGATCGCGCCCGCGAGCGCCGCCAGCGCGCCCTGGTAATGGACAACCGTAGAACCGGCGAAGTCCTGCATTCCGAGTCCGAACAGCCAGCCCCCCGAGTGCCAGATCCAGTGCGAGGTGACCGAGTAGATCAGGGTGAAAGCGACGCCGAAGACGAAGTAGACCCACAGCTTGGCCCGCTCCGCCATCGCGCCCCAGACGATCGCGAGCGAGACGCCGGCGAAGACGACCTCGAACAGGTAGGCGCCGGCTCCCGGGATCGTCGTGAAGAACGAGTAGGGCGCCTTCCCGACCGCCAGCATTGCGTCGACCGAGGGCGCGAAGCCGTGAGTGCCGATGACGCTGTTGCCGTCGCCGAACGCGATCCCGAAGCCGACCAGCCAGTAGACGAGCGAGCAGATCCCGAAGATCAGGACGTTCTTGCCGGCGATGTGCGCGGCGTTCTTCATCCGCGTCAGGCCCGCCTCGAGGAAGGCAAACCCGGCCTGCATGAACATGACCAGGATCGCGGCGATCACGACCCAGACCGTGTTGGCCGCGATCAGGAGGTTCGCGTTGCTCATCTCGTCTCGACCCCCTCGAGCGTGCGGCCGGAGCGGTTGTGGGTGACGTTGTCGACGCGGCTTGTCCAGACGAGCCCGTCGCCTGACTCGTTGCCGGAGCGGGCCGAGTCTGCGATTGCGCCGACGACAGCGGTCGCGATCTCGTCTTCGACGATGAACGTCAGGAGGGCCTTCGGCAGGAAGCGCGACTCGAAGACGCGGCCCCGGTACTCGTGAGTGACCCCGCGTTGGCGCCCGTGGCCGATCGCCTCGACGACCGTGACGCCGACGTGGCCCGTCTCCTCCTCGACGGCGTCGATCACCGTCTCGACGCGCTCGCGGATGACTACGGCTTCGACCTTCATCATGAGAAGTCGCTCCTCCTCTCCATCAGCACGACGTCTCGCCAGACGCCGTTGAGTTGTCCGATTCGCTCTCGCACGCCGACTTCGCGGAAGCCAAAACGCCTCAGCAGCGCGAGGCTTGGTTCGTTCTCAGGGAATACGCCGGTCTCGAGCGTCCAGACGCCGGCGGCTTCTGTGGTCTCGATCAGACGGTCGAGCAGTGCTCCACCGACGCCCTGGCCGCGTGCGTTCTCGGCGACGTAGGCGCTGATCTCGGCGACGCCTGCGTAGCAGCAGCGGCTCGAAACTGGAGCCGTCGCGATCCAACCGACGACCTCGCCGCCGGTTTCGGCCACGAACCTCTGCTGTCCCAAATGCGCGGCGTCCCACTCCTCCCACGACGGCACCGCCGTCTCGAAGGTCGCGTTGCCAGTCGCGATCCCTTCCGCATAGATGCGCGAGACCTCAGGCCAGTCTTCCGGCCTGAGGTCTCTCATTTCGACAACCGTCGAGGCGACCGTCTTCACCTTCGTTATCTCCCGCTCACGCCCTTGCTCGGGCTACGCGGCAAACGCGTCCTCGATTAGCGCCTGCGCCGTGACCGATTGGATCGTCTGCAGAATCCGGCCGGTGATGCGGTACGGATCCGCCATCGAGTTAGGGCGGCGATCCTCGAGGTAGCCGCGGTGGCCACTCTTGACGAAGCTGTGTGGGATCCGGACGGACGCGCCCCGATCGGCGACGCCGTATGTGAAGTCATCGATCGCCGCAGTCTCGTGGAGGCCGGTGAGGCGCAGGTTGTTGTCCGGGCCGTAGCAGGCGATGTGCTCGTCGCGCGCCTCCAAGAACGCGGTCATCAGCGCTGCGAAGTACTCCTCGCCGCCGACCTCGCGCATGTACTTCGTCGAAAAATTGGTGTGCAGCCCCGAGCCGTTCCAGTCGACTTCGGCGCCGAGCGGCTTCGGATGGAAGTTCACGTCCACGCCGCATCGCTCGCAGAGGCGGAGCATCAGGTAGCGCGCGATCCAAAGCTCGTCGGCGGCGCGCTTGGCTCCCTTGCCGAAGATCTGGAACTCCCACTGTCCCTTCGCGACCTCCGCGTTGACACCCTCGATCGCGACGCCGGCCCCGATGCAGAGGTCGATGTGCTCGTCGACGATCTCCCGCGCGACGTCGCCGACGTTCTTGTAGCCGACGCCGGTGTAGTACTCGCCCTGCGGTGCGGGAAAGCCCTCCTTCGGAAAGCCAAGCGGCGTGCCGTCCTTGTAGAGAAAGTACTCCTGCTCGAAGCCGAACCACGCATCGGGGTCGTCTGGGATCGCGGCGCGGGTGTTCGACGGATGCGGTGTCCCGTCGGGCAGCAGCACCTCGCACATGACGAGGTAGCCGCTGTCGCGCGCGGAATCCGGGAAGAGGGCGACCGGCTGCAGGAAACAGTCCGAGCTCGAGCCGAGGGCCTGACGCGTCGAGCTGCCGTCGAAGTTCCACAGCGGAAGCCCATCGAGCGTGGGCTCTGCGTCGAAATCGACGATCTTCGTCTTGCTGCGCAGGTTCGGAACGGGCTCGTAGCCGTCGAGCCAGATGTATTCGAGCTTGCATTTCATCCTGGTTCCTCCTTCTCTCGGACCAACAAAAAAAGGCCCAGGACTCGACTGAGTCCTGAGGCCTCATTGCCTCGGCGGCCGCCTTCGGCGGCGACCACCTGACCGCACAGTAAGGCGGAGGCCGGACGGAATGTCAAATCGGAGCGCGCGGCGACGTCGTTTGCGATGTCGCTGGGAGGCCATGCCGGCTTCGCCGGCATGGCCGTTAATCCCGGTCGCGCAAAAAGGGGGCGGCGTGAGCGTAAGTGATGCCGGCGCGATTTGTGCTCGAGGCGACCCCTCGGTATGGTGGCTCGCAGCATGTTGCGCGTCGGCTGACACCGGTTTCCGCGCGCGCCGCCCCGGCAGGCGGTGCGCCCTGTTCGTGTCCCGCCGATTTCCTGGAGCAACATGATCGCCGTAGAAGTCCACAACTTGCGCAAGGAATTCCTCCGCCGCGACGCGGAACGTTCCGGTTTGCGCCGGCGCAGGCGCCGGGTGCCTGCGCTCGAGGACGTGAGCTTCTCGATCGCACGCGGCGAGTGCGTCGCGATCCTCGGTCAGAACGGCTCGGGCAAGTCGACGCTCGTGCGCCTGCTCTCGACCTTGCTCCTGCACGATGGCGGCAGCGCGCACGTCTTCGGCCACGACGTCTTCTGCGAGCAGCGTGCCGTGCAGCGCCTGGTCAACCGCGTCTCTGTCGAGGCGTCCTTTTTCAAGAAGATGTCGTCTGCCGAGAACTTGAGCTACGCGGCGCGTTTCTACGGGATGACGGCGGCGGAGACTCGCGATCGGATCCCGATGATCCTCGAGCGCGTCGGCTTTCCGGTCCGGCGCAAGCACGAGGCGATGGAGCACCTCTCCCGAGGCATGCAACAAAAAGTCTCGCTCGCCCGGGCGCTTCTCACCTCGCCGGTTCTGCTGCTCCTGGACGAGCCGACCACTGGCCTCGACCCGCGCTCGAAGCGTGAGGTGCAGGACTTCATTCGCGAGGTCTGGGCTTCTCACGACGCGACGATCCTCCTCTGCACGCACGACCTCGCAGAGGCCGAGGCGCTTGCCGACCGCGTCGGGATCCTCGATCGAGGCCGCCTCCTCTGCCTCGAGTCGGCTGACGAGCTGAAAGAGCGGTTCGGTTCCGAGACGCTCGAGGAGGCGTTCTTCGCCGCGACCGGACGCGAGTTCGAACAGGAGAACGACGACGCCGAAAGAGGTGTGTTCGCATGAGAGGCGCAGCTGCGACCCTCCGGCATGAGCTCATCGGCCTCTCGGGCGTCCTCGAGCGCAACGCCAACCTCGTCAAGCGCTACGCCTGGTGGGAGCTCGCGTTCTTTGTCTGGTCGCTCGCGAACACGCTGACGATCGTGTTCATCGCAAAGGGCATCCACGCCGCCGGCGGGAAGCTCGACGTCGACCGCGCGACGACGACGCTGCTGATCGGCGCCGTGATCTGGTCGTACCTCGGCGTCGTCTTCGAAATCCTGACGGAGACCGTTGCCTGGGAGCGCTGGGAGGGCACGATCGAGTACACGTTCATGGCGCCGCTCGCCCGGCCGATCCACCTGATCGGGATGGGCCTCTTCGCGGTCGTCTACGGCGTCATTCGCACCGCCGTGCTGTTCGCCGTGATCGCCGGGTTCTTCTCGCTCCACCTCGGCGGCGCGAACTTCGTGGCGGCGCTCGTCGTGCTGGCGGTCGCCTCGGTTTCGTTCATCGGGATCGGGATGATGACGGCGGTCCTGCCCCTGATCTCGCCCGAGAAAGGGATGCAGATGGGCTTCATCGCGCAGGGGATCCTGCTCGTGATCTCGGGCGTCTACTACTCCGTCAGCGTGCTGCCGCAGTGGATGCAGTGGCTCTCGACGATCTCACCCGCGACGTACGCGCTGCGGGGAATTCGCCACGCGATCCTCGACGGCTACGGCGTGGGCGCCGTCTGGGGGGACATCTGGCCGTTGATCGTGATCGGTGTTGTCGCGATCCCGCTAGGGCTGGCGATCTTCGGTGTCGGCGAGCGGCATGCGAAGCGGCACGGGAAGCTGAAGCGGTCGGGATGATCAAGGACTACTTCGGCGAGGAGGTCGCCTCACGGTACGACGAGTCGACCGCGGAGATGGAGGTTGAGCCCGTCGTCGACTTCCTCGCAGCGCTCGCGGGTGACGATCCGGCGCTCGAGCTCGGAATCGGGACGGGGCGCATCGCGCTGGCGCTCGCCGAGCGCGGCGTGAGCGTGACAGGCATCGACCTCTCGACGGCCATGGTGGCGAAGCTACGCGAGAAACCCGGCGGCGAGGAAATCCCGGTCGCGATCGGCGATTTCGCGACCACGCGGATCGACGGCAAGTTCGCGCTGGCCTATCTCGTCTTCAACACGATCAACAACCTGACGACGCAGGACTCGCAGGTGGCGTGTTTCGAGAACGTGGCGGCACACCTCGAGCCAGGCGGCTGCTTCGTGATCGAGGTCGGCGTCCCGAAGCTCCGGTTGCTTCCACCCGGTCAGAAGTTCGTTCCGTTCGCCGTTGGCTCGGAGCACCTCGGGTTCGACGAGTACGACGTGGTCGGGCAGGGCCTGATCTCGCATCACTACTACCCGCAGGAGGGCAGGCAGGTGTCGATGCCGTTCCGTTACGCCTGGCCTTCCGACCTCGACCTGATGGCACGCATCGCGGGGATGGGACTGCGCGAGCGTTGGAGCGGTTGGCGACGTGAGCCCTTTACCGCAGACAGCGCGAAACACGTTTCGGTCTGGGAGAAGCCTTGAGCGGGGGACTCGAGATCCGTCGGGCCGAGCTCGACAGCGATTTCGCCGGCTACGCGGAGGTTTGGAACGCGATCACGCCGAGTGAGCCGATTACCGCCGACGAGACCAGGCGGCGCCTCGCAGCGCAGCCTTGGCGGCTCTACCTCGTCGCCGAGCAGGACGGGCGGATCGTAGGCTGCGGCTTCGCCGGCCGCTCGGACTCGGCCGGGCGCGCCTTCTTCGCCGTCCGCGTGCTGTCCGAGTGGCGTCGTCGAGGGATCGGCACTGCGCTCTACGAGGTCTGCCGGCCGCACGCCGTCGAGCTGAAAGCGACGGCGATCTCCGGACGAATCGCCGAAGACGATCTGGAGTCGCTGCAATGGGTCGCGAACCGCGGCTTCGTCGAGGTCGGCCGCGACGTCGAGCTCATCCGAGAGCTTGGGGACGAGGCGCCGCCCGCTGCGCTCGACGGAATCGAGATCAAGGAGGTGGCAGCCGCCGACCACGACGCCGTCTACGCGGTCGCGCTCGAGTGCTGGCCCGACATGGCGACGCCTGAGCCGATGCCGGCGCCGCCCTACGACGACTGGGCGCAGGAAGAACTGCGCGGCCCCGTCGTCTTCGGTGCCTTCGACAACGATCGGCTGGTCGGGTATGCCGCCCTCGTCACACGCCCGGCGGCGCCAGAAGTGCTCGAACACGGCTTCACCGCCGTCGTTCGCAGCCACCGCGGGCGCGGAATCGCCACGGCGCTGAAGCGGACGCAGCTCACCTGGTCAGCCGAGCACGGCTACCGCGAGCTGGTCACATACACGCAGGAGGGAAACGAGGCGATGCGGGCGATCAACGAGAAGCTCGGCTATCGGGAGCGACCGGCCTGGATCCTCGTTCGTCGCGAAGCCGTATAGACTCAGCTCTGACCGAGGCGATGGAGCCTCAGGCGCCCGGCGCCTGGGGCTTTTGTCTTTTTCAAGGAGGTTTTCGTATGGCGCAGGTCGAGAGCAGGGCAAGGGCGACAAGCGATCCGGACGCAAGGCGCGAGGCGCTGAAACGGTTGCAGGACGAGAACGTCGACTTTCTGCTGCTTTGGTTCACGGACATCGAGGGGCACCTGAAGAGCTTCGCCGTTACGCCGAGCGAGGTCGAGGAGGCGCTCAACGACGGGATGGGCTTCGACGGTTCGTCGATTACCGGCTTCAACGCGATCGAGGAGTCGGACATGGTCGCGATCCCCGACCCGAGCACGTTCCAGCTGATGCCCGCGCGCGAGGGCGAGATGAAGATGGCGCGGATGATCTGCGACATCGTCACGCCCGACGGCAAGCCCTACGAGGGCGACCCCCGCTACGTCCTGCGGCGCGCGCTCGAGCGGATGCGGGCGCTCGGCTTCGACACCTTCAACGTCGGCCCGGAACTCGAGTACTTCCTGTTCGAGAACGACAAGGGCACGGAGACGCTCGACGAGGGCGGTTACTTCGCGATGACGACGCTCGATGCAGCCTCCGGGTTGCGCCAGGAGACCGTCCACGCGCTCGAGTCGATGGGGATCCCGATCGAGTACGTCCATCACGAGGTCGGGCCATCGCAGCACGAGATCGACATGCGTTTCGCGCCCGCGCTTGAGATGGCAGATCACACGGTCACCTACCGCCTGATCGTCAAGGAGATCGCCAAGAAGGCCGGCTACCACGCGACCTTCATGCCCAAGCCGATCTTCGGCGAGAACGGCTCAGGTATGCACACGCACCAGTCGCTCTTCTCCGACGGCCGCAACGCCTTCTTCGACGGCGACGACCGATGGCACCTCTCGGCCGCCGGCAAGGCTTTCATTGCGGGCCAGCTACGGCATGCGCGCGAGATCGCCGGGATCTTCGCGCAGTGGGTCAACTCGTACAAACGGCTCGTCCCGGGCTACGAGGCGCCGGTCTACGTCGCCTGGTCGCAGCGAAACCGTTCGGCGCTGATCCGGATCCCGCTGTACAAGCCCGGTTCCGAGCAGGCGACCCGCGCCGAGATCCGTTGT
The DNA here is from genome assembly GCA_005883955.1 of Actinomycetota bacterium. Classification (GTDB taxonomy): domain Bacteria; phylum Actinomycetota; class Thermoleophilia; order Gaiellales; family Gaiellaceae; genus 13-2-20CM-68-14. The sequence goes on from VAXH01000063.1 coordinate 19,081, forward strand.
CCCGACCCGGCCTGCAACCCGTACCTGACCTTCGCAGCGCTGCTACACGCGGGACTCGAGGGCATCGAGCAGGGCTACGAGTTGCCGGAGCCGATGGAGACGAACCTCTACCACCTGACGCCGGAGCAGCGCCGCGAGCGAGGCATCGTCTCGCTGCCGGAGACGCTCGGCGAGGCGATCGACGCGCTGGCAGAGTCCGAGCTCGCCCGCAAGGCCCTCGGCCCGCACATATTCGATCGCTACATCGAGCTCAAACGCAAGGAATGGGACGAATACCGCGTCCAGCTCACGGGTTGGGAGCTGGAGCGATATTTGTCGGTCCTCTAGCCTGAACCGGAGGCAACGACGGGCCTCGCGTCGCGCCAATAGCCGTGTTTACACGGCCGCGGCGGCTAAGCCGCCACGGCCTCCAAGGGGCATTTCAAGCGATGCCCCTGGCGCGGAGGCGCAAAAAGAGGGAAGATTGTGAAGCTTCGCCGCTGCGGCTGGCGAAGCCAACTGACGGCCGATCGCGAGGTGCTGAATTCGCACCTCGCGGTCGTTCTGAGGCGTCGCTTGCGATGCCGACTTGGAGGCTGTGGCGGCTTTGCCGCCGCAGCCGGGTAAATCCGGCCTCGGGAGCCGGGGTCGCTGAGTGCGAGCCCGCGATCGTTCTGAGGCGTCGCTTGCGATGCCGACTTGGAGGCTGTGGCGGCTTTGCCGCCGCAGCCGGGTAAATCCGGCCTCGGGAGCCGGGGTCGCTGAGTGCGAGCCCGCGATCGTTCTGAGGCGTCGCTTGCGATGCCGACTTGGAGGCTGTGGCGGCTTTGCCGCCGCAGCCGGGGATCACGCCGGTTGCATCGTCGACGTCCTCGATCGCATCAGCCGGAACCACGCGGCGACGACGGGTGAGGAATCCGGAGCGCACAGCCAGCGCATCCGGCACGTCGGGGGCGGTGCCGTACATCGGACACTCGACGCGGCCGACGACCCGACCCTCGTGATCGGCGACGAGAAAACCGTTCAGCCAGCGGAGGTCAGTAGCAGCGACGGCCATGCGCCACCCAACCTATCCATGGCCTTTAAAGGGAAACTGTGACAGCTGTAATTGTTTTGTTAACAGGACTCCGAAACGTACTGAGCTCTCTGGTCTTCAGCTGCCCGGCTTTGCCGACATGGCGAACCAGGCGATCGCGAGCCCGGCGAGCAGGATCGAGGCTAGCCAGGGAACGGCGACCGCGCCGCGGGAGTTCGGGCTGCGCGAGAGCCAGGCGAGAATCACCATCACGAGCACGAGCAGCGCTCCGGGCTCGGTGACGAAGAAGCCGACGCCGACCCACCCGGGCTCGTGGTGTCCGCCCGGATATTCCTTGTCGAGGATCCACAGTGCTGTGCCGCGCATGAGGATGAAGGCGGGGACGAGCAGGACGAAGCCGACCCAGAACGTCAGGCGGCGGAGCCAGAGGGCGCGTTCGGGGTCTCCCCGGAGGCCCGCGAAGCCGAGCAGCGCCACTGTCGCCGTTGCGCCGAAGGTCAGACTGGCGCCGAGCACGTGGAGGAAGAGCGGAAGGTTCCAGGAATCGGGGCGGACGAGCGCGAGCATCAGACCCCTGGCTTCCAGATCATGAGCCCGAGCACGGCGAAGGCCATCAGCCCGCTCCCGTAGCTGATCGCGAGTGCTCTGGGGTTTCGCAGGCGCGCCCACAACTCCGGGCTCGGGGCGTCGCCTGCTGCCGCCAGACGCCGCGCGAGCTCGCCGGTCTGACGCTGGTATCTGCCGTCGACATTGCCCAGCGCGCCGGCCAGCACCCAGAGCACGATCGCGACAACGATCCAGGTCTGCCCGTACCCATAGCCCACCTCGTGCACCAGCCAGAGCCCAATGGCGAGCGTCAGTAGCAGGCCGAGTCCGATCAGCGGGACCGCAAACCGGATCAAGCCGAACAGGGCCGCGACCTCGCTCGGCGGTCGGTTCTTCACGATCGCGGCGAGGTTCAGGATTCCCGCGATCACGATGCCGCCGATCAGGAAGAACGCGCCCGTGACGTGGAAGAAGAGCAGCCACTGGTACAGGCTCATCAGGGCTGGACCCTAAACGACTTCGATTCTCGGCTTGAAGCGTCCGGCGCAATTGCAGACCGGGTTTGCACGGCCGCGCCGGCAAAGCCGCCACGGCCTCTTGGCGGCATCGCGAGCGACGCCTCAGCGCTCCTACAATCGATGCGATGGACGCTCCCGCGCGACACCTTCGTCTGCTGACCGAGACGATCGCCGCCGTCAACTCGACGCTCGACCTCGAGGAGGTGCTCGCTCTCGTCGCGCGTAAGGTTGCGGAGGCGCTCGAGGCCGACGCCTGCTTCGTCTACCTGTACGACGCCAAGGCCGACGAACTCGTGTTGCGCGCCACGCATGGCACCGGGGTCGAGGAGATGACGCGCCGGCCGAAGCTGCGCCCGGGCGAAGGGATCACGGGCAGCGCCGCGGCGGAGCGCGCGCCGATCATGATCGCGGCCGAGGCGCACCTCGACCCGCGCTTCAAGGGCTTCTCCAACCTGCCCGAGGACGAGTACGAGTCGATCCTCGCGGTGCCGATCCTCGCGCGCGAGAAGCTGGCCGGCGCATTGAATGTCCGCACCCGCCGGCCGCGGGAGTTCACGGATGCGGAGGTCGAGCTCCTCGTCGCGATCGCAGCGCAGGTGGCGCAGACGATCGAGCACGCTCAGCTCTACGCGGACGCGCAGCGCCGCGTGGGCGAGCTCGAGGCGCTGGCCCGGATTTCGGAGGCTGTCTCCGAGTCGCTCTACCTCGAGGAGTCGCTGGAGGCGATCGTGAAGGCGACGATGGACGCGGTCGGCGCCACGGGCGCGGCGCTCGTGCTGGAGGACGGCGGCGTCGCGAGACCGGAAGGGCGCGCAGGCGCGTTTGCCGTGCGGATTCCGCTGCGCTGGAAAGGCCGCCAGATCGGCGAGCTCGTTTGTGATCGCGACACCGACTTCACGGCCGAGGAGCGCGCGCTGCTCGCGTCGATCGCGCATCACGCCGCCGTGGCGCTCGAGCACGGACGGGCGGTGATGCGCGGCGTCCTCGCTCAGGAGATCCATCACCGGGTCAAGAACAACCTCCAGACCGTCGCCTCTCTGCTCCGTCTGCAGGCGCGGGCCGAGGACGGCGTCGATCCTCGCAAGGCGCTGGACGACTCGGTCAATCGGATCTTGGCGATCGCGGCCGTGCACGAAGTGCTGACCGAGCAGCGCGAAGAGGACGTCGATCTCCGGGATCTGCTCGACCGGCTGAGGGCCATGCTCGTGCAGGGGATCGGCGCCGGCAAGCACGTCGAGGCAGAGCTCTCATCCGTCTCGCTGGCGGGGAATCGAGCGACCGCGCTCGCGCTCGTCTTCAGCGAGCTGTTCCAGAACGCCCTCGAGCACGGTGGCGACGAGGTGCGGATCGAGCTCGCGAGCCGAAACGGAAGCGCACTGCTCGCGATCTCCGACGACGGCGGAGTCGACAAAGACGTTCGGAGCGGTACCGGCCTCTCCATCGTGCGGGCGCTCGTCCGCGACGAGTTGGGCGGAACGTTCGAGCTGCGCAGTGACTGTGGGACCCGCGCTGAAGTTCTCTTCCCCGCCTGAGCGCCTTAAAGGTTCACGCGCGTCATCCGGGAGCCCCTATCCCCGCCCTCCTAGCCGCCAGGCTATCGCCCGACTTGGCGCGTGTGCGTGCCGGGTTCCTCCCGAATCCGTGACACTTGCGCGGTGCGGATCCTGGTTGCCGAAGACGAGACGATCATCAGGCTCGACCTGGTCGAGATGCTCGGGCGCGCGGGGCTCGAGGTTTGCGCAGAGGCTCGTGACGGGGTCGAGGCGGTCGCGCTCGCGCGCGAGCACGAGCCCGATCTCGCGATCATGGACGTGAAGATGCCGCGGCTCGACGGGATCGAGGCGGCGCGGCGGATCCTCGACGAGCGACCGATTCCGATCGTGATGCTGACCGCCTACGGGCAGGACGAGCTCGTCTCGCGCGCAGTCGAGGCGGGCGTCTTCGGCTATCTCGTCAAGCCGTTTCGCGAGCAGGACCTGCTGCCGGCGATCCGGGCGGCGCGCGCACGGCACGAAGAGCTGCTCGAGCTGCGCGAGGAGGCCGAGTCGCTCGCGGATGCGCTTGCGTCGCGCAAGGCGATCGAGCGAGCCAAGGGGCTGCTGATGGAGAAAGAGGGTCTGTCCGAGCAGGACGCGTTCGCGCGGCTGCGCAAGGCCTCACAGGTTTCTGGGCGGCCACTCAAGGTCGTCGCTGAGGCCGTCGTGGCCACGCTCGGCGAGGACATGCCTTAACGAAACGCCAACGAAACGCCAACGAAAGATGCGGTTTGCAGGGCCGATGTTCTGCTTGACTTCGATCGACCAACGGCAAGGAGCTCTTTCGTGGCCATGGCGGGTACCGGGGCGAATGGCAGGCTCCAAGTTGGAACTCCGGCCGGCGACGCTGGTGTAGCCGGCAGGCTCGGCCCCAAGGGGCGCCGGACGCTCGGCTGGTCAGTTGCTCTCGTCGCCACCGCGGCAGCCCTGACCGCCGGTCTTGCCGGCGTCTATCGCTACCTCGACAACTTCTGGCTCTACCGCGGGTACCCGCCGCCTCGGGATCCCGCCTGGGTCAGGGAACAGGGAACGGTGCAGACGATCGCCGTGACCAGTCCGGCGATCGGCGGACGCAGCCAGCAGGTGATCGTCTACCTGCCGCCCGGCTACGCCGCCCACCCTCGCCGCCGCTACCCGGTCTTCTATCTCCTGCACGGATCGCCCGGGCTTCCGAACGCGCTGCTTCTGACCGTCAAAACAGGCGTCGTCGAGGACGAGTTGATGGCCAAGCACGAGATCCGGCCGATGATCCTGGTGATGCCCTTCGGCTCCTCGGGCCGCTTCACCGACACCGAATGGGCGAACGGCGTCCGAGCGAATTCGGGCTGGGAGACCTTCCTGGCCCGCGATGTTGTTCGGACGATCGACGACCGCTATCGCACGATCCGCTCCGGCTCTGCGCGCGCGCTCGCGGGCCTCTCCGAAGGGGGATACGGATCGCTCAACATTGGACTCCATCACCCCGGCGAGTTCCGCGTCCTCGAGAGCTGGTCGGGCTACGAGCGTGCCGACAAGATCCTCTCGATCTTCGGCCGCGGCGAGAAACGGCTCGCCTACAACAGCCCTCGCTCTTACCTCCCGGCCGTCGCCCGCCGGCTCCGCCGCGAAGGCAGTTATGTCTGGTTCTACTCCAGCCCAGGCGACCGCTTTCTCGGCCAGAACAGAGCTTTCGCGCACGAGCTCGCGCGGGTTCGGATCCGCCACAGCTTCTTCGTCGTTCAGGGCGGACATACCTGGCGCGCCTGGCGTGAGAACTTCCCACAGGCGATCCGCGCCGCTTCGAAGGGACTGAGCGGTGGCTAGAGCGCTTCGTCTCGCAGGGCTCACCTCGGGCGGTCTGCTCGCATTCATCGTCGTCGTCTCGGCCCAGGGCTGGCTCTACGAATTGCGGAACTCGACGCTGATCGGCCCCAAGGTGCACGATGCGCTGCCCCTCGACGAGCTCCCACGGCACGACTCGGTCTCGCTTCTGCTCTTCCTGGGCGTCTGGGCCTGCGCCGGGCTCCTTGTCGGCTTACTGGCGAGGAGAGCGCGCGTTGAACGTCTGACGGCGGCGCTGCTGGCGGCCCTGGCGACAGGGCTCTGGCTCTTCCTCACCACGTGGGTCTCGCTCGTGGTCGTGCGCCAGGTCGCCGACCGGCAGGCCTTCCATGCAGCCGTCCACGTGCCTGCGCTCTACCTCGCTGCCGGTCTGATCGGGTTGGGGTGCGCCCTGTTGGGGCGAACTGACGCGCAGCCCTCGCGGCGCGCGCCGCTCGTCCTCGCTGCACTCGTCGCTGTCGCTGGAATCCTCGACATCGCCTCGGCCGTGACGCCGGAGCTCGCCAATCGAGTACAGCTGATCGAAGGCGTCGCTCCGAATGCCGTCCCGGGCCTCGCAAGCGCACTGATCGTCCCCGCTGGACTGGCGCTGATCGTGCTCGCGCGAGGTCTTCGGCGACGGCGACGCCGCGCATGGCAGCTGACGGTCGTGCTCGTGCTGGTCGCGGCGGTCCTGCACATCCTCAAAGGTTTGGACTACGAGGAGGCGACCGTCAGCATCGCGCTGGCGCTCGCGCTCGTGGCGCGTCGTCACGACTTCGAGGGCGGCGGCGACCCGGCGACGCGGACGGAGGTCGGCCTCCGCGCCCTCGCCTACACGGTTGCGATTTTCGCCTACGGAACGGCGGCCCTGTGGATCAACCGGATCGAAGCCGACCGCCCGTACACGTTCGGGTTCGCTCTCCGCGAGACCGCGACGGCGCTCGCAGGGCTGAATCCGCGTGGGTCGGCGCACCTGAGCGGACCCTTCGGCGACTGGTTCCCGCTGTCGGTATTTCTGCTCGGCGTCACCGGCGGCCTCTGGCTGCTCGCGAGCTGGCTTGCTCCTTGGCGCTACCGCTGTGACCGTCGGGAGCACGAGCAGCTGTTGGTCCGAGCGCTCGTCGACAAGCACGGAACGGACACGCTCTCGCCTTTCGTCCTGCGCTCGGACAAGTCGTACTTCTTCAGCTCGGACGGACGGGCGTTCCTCGCCTACAGGGTGGTTGCCTGCGTCGCCGTCGTCTCCGGGGACCCGATCGGAGATCCGGACGCGATCGAGAGCCTGCTGCCGGCATTCCAGGAGTTCGCGCACGAACGTGACTGGCGAGTTGCGTTTCTCGGCGCCGGCGAGCGCTGCTTGCCACTCTATGCCCGGAATGGGCTGCGGGCCCTCTACCACGGCGACGAGGGCGTGATCGATGTTGCAGCGTTCTCGCTCGAGGGCCGGGCCGTTCGCAAAGTGCGCCAGTCCGTGCACCGGCTCGAGCGCGCCGGCTACTCGGCGTCATGCGTCTTTGCCGGCGACGTGGACGAGCAGCTCGCGGCTGAGCTGACTGAGGTGGCGGCGGAGTGGCGCGGCCCCCAGCCGCAGCGCGGTTTCACGATGGAATTCGACTCCCTCTTCGACGTGGGCGGCTCGGACGCGTTGTTCGTGATGGGTCGAGATGCTTCCGGAGCGGTCGCGGGCTTCTTCCACCTCGCCGTTTCTAGAGCGGGCCGGGCACTCTCGCTGTCGTCGATGCCGCGCGTACGGACGACACCGAACGGGTTCAACGAATGGCTGGTCGCAGAGACCGTCGGCTGGGCGCGGCAGCACGGGTTCGAGCGGGTGTCCCTGAACTTCTCGCCATTCGCGGCGGTGCTGGCGCCGAACGGTGCGCTGTCGGCATCGCAACGTGTTCAGCGAAAGGTCCTCCACCAGCTGAAAGGCACCTTTCAGTTCGACAACCTGCTCGCGTTCAACCGCAAGTTCTTTCCGGAGTGGCAGAAGCGCTACGTCGTCTTCGAGCGCTTCGCCGACCTGCCGCGCGTCGGCATAGCCGGGCTTGCCGCCGAGGGTTATCTACCGCTCGTGGGGCAGCGGCGGTGAGCGTCTCGACCGCGGCAGCCTTTGCGCTCGCGGCCGGGTCGGCGCTTGCGCTGAACTGGGCCTACTTCACGCAGCATCAGCAGGCGTCGAGGCTGCCCCCCCTCAGCGTGAGGCGGCCGGTCCGTTCGCTGCTGCTGCTCTTCTCGAACCGCCGCTGGCTGCTTGGGTTCACGATCGGGATCGGCGGCTGGGTCCTCTACGTGGCTGCGCTCTCGGTCGGGTCGCTCTCGCTCGTGCAGGCCGCGTCGGCCGGCGGGATCGGCATTCTCGCGCTGCTTGTCTGGCGGCTCGGGGGTGTTCGGTTGTCCCGTCGCGAGTGGGGCGGCGTCGGGCTCGCGATCTTCGGCCTCGCCCTGCTCGCCGTCTCGCTGACGCGGAGCAGCACCACGCATCCCTTTGCCGGGCACGCTTCGTGGGTCGGCGTCGCGGCCTGGATGGCGGTCACGGGCGGCCTTGCCGCGGCGTTCGCCGGACCCTTCTCGCGCCTGCTCGCAGGCGGCGCCGGACTCGGCGTCGCGGCCGGTCTCTGCTACGCAGCCGGCGATGTCGGGACGAAGGCGGCGGTGGGCGGCGGCGCACGCCTGCTCTTCGGCCTGCCGGTGCTGACGGCGCACGGGCTCGGGTTCGTCTTTCTGCAGCTCGGCTTCCAGCGCGGTGGCGCGCTCACGACTGCCGGCGTCGCGACGCTGTTCACGAACGCGGTTCCGATCGCGGCCGGAATGGTGCTCTACGGAGACGGCCTGCCCGCGGGTGGACTCGGGGTGGCCCGGCTGCTCTCTTTCACTGCGGTCGTGGCCGGCGCCGCTCTCTTGACGCGTGGCCCCGGACTACCGGTGGACGTTGTTCCCGCGGCGCCGGTGTCTGCTCCTTGAAGCGCGCCGCCTGGGCATGCCTACTTGTCGCGCTGATCGCGGCAGGTGCTGTTGCCAAGGCCGCACTGGAACCGGATCGCTCGAGCGGCCCAACGACCGAGCTCGCCTCGTTCCAGTCGCGAGCCGTTCGCGGGCGGGTACGCCTCGTCGTGCTGCTTCCCGCCGGTTACGCCGGCAGCGACCTCCGCTACCCGGTTGTCTACTTCCTGCACGGACTGCCCGCGTCCTCGCAGGCGTACCGCAATGTCGGCTTCCTGCAGGACGCGCTCGCCGGCCTGCGGCGCCGGGCGATCCTCGTCGCCCCGCAAGCGGCGCGGGATCACGACACGGATCCGGAGTACCTGGACTGGGGGCCGGGTCGAGATTGGGAACGGGCCGTCTCGCAGGAGCTCCCGGCCTACGTCGACACCCACTTCCGGACGATTCCGGATCGCCGGGCGCGTGCCCTGGTCGGGCTCTCGGCGGGCGGCTACGGCGCGGTCGCGCTCGCCTTTCACCACCTGGAGAGCTTCGGCGTGGTCGAGTCCTGGAGCGGTTACTTCCATCCGACCAACCCGAGCGGAACGAAGGCCCTCGACCTGGGCTCGTCGCACGCAAACCGGCGCGCGAACTTGCACAGAGCCGTCGCCGGACTGCGGCAAGCGTTCCGCGTCCACCCGACGTTCTTCGGCTTCTACGTCGGGCGGGAGGATGCGCGCTTCCGGGCCGAAAATCTCACGCTTCATCGGGAGCTCCTCTCGGCGGGGATTCCGCACGTGTTCGAGCTGTACCCGGGCGCGCACGGACAGCGCGTCTGGAGCACCCACGCCCACGCCTGGCTCGCGCTGGCACTGGCGCATCTGACTCCTGCGATGCGGTCTGACCCGCCGGCTGGCTTGACCGGATTCGTCCCCGTCGTCAAGGGCCCTGCCGGGGGCGTCGTTCTGAGCGGACGAATCCCGAACACGCTCGAGCGCTGGGACCGAAGGAGGAGCTCGGTCTATCTGCCGCCCGGCTTCCAGGCGAGCAGCCCCTACCCGGTGATCTTCCTCCTGCACGGCTTTCCGGGCTCGCCCTCCGGGTTCTACGACAGCCTCCAGTTGGCGAAGTTCGCCGACCAGTTGATCTCGTCCCATCGGGTCACGCCGTTCGTCGCCGTGATGCCGGTGGCGGGACGGGTGAGGGGCAAGCGCAGCGACGAGGAGTGGGCCGGGCCCTGGGAGACCTACCTCGTTCGCGATGTCGTGCCCTGGGCGGCTGCGCACCTGCCGTTGAGCGCGCAGCAGGCCGATCGCGCGATCGCGGGTCTCTCCGCCGGCGCGTTCGGCGCGGTCGACATCGCGCTGCGCCATCCCGGGACTTTCGGCGTCCTCGAGTCGTGGTCGGGCTACTTTCGGCCCTTCCGGGACGGTCCGCTCGCGCACGCGAGCGCCGCCGAGCTCGTGGCTCACAATCCGACCGTGCTCGTTCGGCGGGAGGCAGCGCTGCTACGCCGGCAGCACGTCCGCTTCTACCTCGCGACCGGGTTCAACCACGGCGGCGTCTTCCGGCGCTGGACGTACGAGTTCGGGCGCGAGCTGCACGGGTTGAGGCTGCCGTACCGGCTCTGGGCCTCGCAAGCGCCGGACAAGGGCAAGTACCTGCGCCTGCAGCTGCCTGCTGCCGTCGAGTTCGCATTCGGTTCACAATGAGCTGAGTGCCGCGCAGTACGCGTCAGATCACGATCGCCCGGCCCGCAGATGAGGTCTTTGCCTTTGTCAGCGATCCGGCGAACGATCCGCAGTGGCACGACACGATCCTCCAGGTGACGACGACATCGGAACCCCCGCTTCGGAGCGGCAGCACCTTCGCGGCCGTCTTTCGGCCCCGGGAATCAGAGGCGACGTACGACCTCATCGGAGAGATGAAGGTTTACGAGCCGGGGAGGTTCTCCGAGCTCGAGGCGCTGTTCGCAGAACGACATGGGCGCGTGCCGGCGATGATCGGACGCTTCGTGCTCACGTTCCGCGTCGAGCCCGACGGCTCGGGAACGCGCCTCACACGCGGTGTCGAGACTAGGGGTGCGGCATTCCGCTATCGACTGTTGTCGCTTCTGCTCGCTCCCCTAACGCGCCGTTCTGGCCAAGGCCGGCAGGACGAGCTGCTGGCGCGGATCAAGACGATCCTCGAGAGCCGTCCGGCGCCGGCCTAGGCTTGCGCCTGGTCGAAGAGCCGCTCCCAGCGGCTGAGGAGCGTCTGTAGCTCCTCCCGTGCGCTGCGATGGGCGGCAAGGGTGTCTGTATCCGACCAGTCGTCGGCGAGGCGCTGCTCGAGCTCTGCGATCGAACGCTCGCGCTCGGCGATCTCCGCCTCGAGGCGGTCGAGCTCGCTCGGAGACTTTTGCTTCGACACCTCCGGTTTCGTCGTCTTCGCCGCCGCCTTCAGCGCGGGCGGCGCTGGCGGGACGGCGAGCTCGTCGCGGCGGCGGACGTAGTCGGCCCAGCCGCCGTCATAGGAGTGGATCGTCAGGTCTTCGACCGCGAGCGTACGGTGTGCGACGGCGTCGAGCAGCGCGCGGTCATGGGAGACGAGCAGCACGGTTCCCGGGAACGCCTCGAGGGCAAGCTCGAGGGCCTCGCGGCTTTCGAGGTCGAGATGGTTCGTCGGCTCGTCGAGGAGGAGGAAGTTCGCGCCGGAGGCGACCACAAGCGCAAGCGCGAGCCGCCTGCGCTCGCCGCCCGACAGTTTGACGACGGCCTTGTCCTGCTCCTGCCAGCCGGAAAAGAGGAACCGGCCGAGCAGGTTCTGAGCCTGCGGGCGCTTGAGGCCGGTCGCTTTCTGGGCGCAGTCGAGCACGCTGCCGGTCTCGTCGAGCTCGACCTCGTGCTGCGAGAAGTAGGCCGCAACGACGCCGTGGCCCAGCCGCACCGAGCCGGCGACCGGCTCGCGCAGCGCGAGCAGCGTCTCGAGCAGGGTCGTCTTGCCGGATCCGTTCGGGCCGACGAGCGCGACGTGCTCCCCGCGCTCGAGCGCGAAGCCGACATCGTGCAGCAGCTCCTTGGAGCCCGCGGCGACCTCGAGCCCCTTCGTCTCGATCACGGTCCGCCCGCTGCGCGGTGGGTCGAGGAAGTCGAAGCCGAGCCGTTTCTGGCGCATCGTCAGCGACTCGAGCTCGCCGCTCGCCTGCTGCCGTTCGCGCTCTAGGCGCCCGATCTGAGTCAGCTTTGCCTGCGCCTGCTTCGCCTTGTTCTTTTTGTAGCGGAAGCGCTCCACGAAGCGTTCGAGCCGCTCGATGTCGACGCCGAGGCGGTCGGCCGTCTTGCCGGCGGCCGACGCGCGGGCCGCCTTCTCGATCCGCCAGGCGTGCCAGGGCCCGGCGAACGAGATGGAGCGGCCGCCGCCGAGCTCGAGCACGCCGTTCGTGACCGCCTCGAGGAACCAGCGGTCGTGCGCAACGAGGATGATCCCGGCGTCAAGAGACTGCAGCTCCTGCTCGAGCCACTCGAGACTTGCGACGTCGAGGTGATTGGTCGGCTCGTCGAGCAGCAGGAGGTCGGGGTCGCCGCCAAGGGCCCGGGCGAGCGAAGCCCGCGTCAGCTCGCCGCCGGAGAAGGTCTCGAGCGGCCGGTCGAGATCGGGCTCGGCAAACCCGAGACCGCGCACGACCGAGGCTGCGCGATCGCGCCAGGCGTAGCCGCCCGCATGCTCGAGCCGGGCTTGCGCGTCCGAGTAGCGGCGGAGAGTCGCCTGGTCGTGCCGGCCGTCCGCCATCTTGTGCTCCAGGTCACGAAGCTCCCGTTCGGTGGCGACAAGGTCGGCCGCGCCTGAGAGCACGTACTCACGAAGGGTCAGGCCCTGATCGAGCGGCGGCCGCTGATCGTGCAGCGCGACTCTCGTTCCCTTCGAGAAGACGAGCTCGCCGCCCTGGTAGTCGGTCTCGCCGTTGAGGATTCGGAGCAGCGTCGTCTTGCCGGATCCGTTCGGGCCGGAGAGCGCGATCCGGTCACGGCGCTCGACCTTGAACGAGACGCCGTCGAAGAGCTGCCAGCCGGAGAGCTCCTTGCGGAGCTGGGATGCGATAACGAGTGCCACGGCTACAGCGTAGAAGCCGCGGCCGGGCTGACCTAACGCACGACCAGTGTCGCGAAGCCGCTCTTGCTCGGGCTCGAGGTTGGCGTTCCGAAGTAAAAGGCGCGGGCGCGCCAGCGACCGATCGTCGGGGGTACGAAGGTCGCGCTGGCGGTTCCGCCCGCGCGCAGCGCCACGCGGTAGCGCCGCGCGAACTGCCAGCCCGTCAGCGGGTCGAAGCGGTCGACCAGGATCGAGACGCGGCCGGCAGTCGCGAGCGAGACGTGCGCGACGATCGTCGCCGCCTGCCGCGGCGAGGCGGAACCGGAGCCGAAGGTCACCTTCGTCGTCGTGATCTGGCGGACGAGCAGCAACAGCGCGTAGCCGCCGCGCGTGAAGCGCCGCGCGTGGACGACCGCGAAGTAATGGCCGGGGCTGAGCCGCGTCGTAAGTTCCTGCGAGCCCGACGCGCCGCAGGCACAGCCGAGGCGGCGTCCGGTCTCTCCGAGGACCTGTAGGTCGAATGACGCCGAGCCGGGGGCGCGCAGCCGCACAGTCACGTCGCTCTCTGTCTGCACGTCGAAACGGTAGAGGTCGACGACGTCCAGGCCGCGTCCGTTCAGCGAACCGCGCCGTGTCTGGCGGTTTCCGAGCGGCGCTCCGGGAGCCGTGTCGTCCGGCCCGGCCGCGCCGGCGGCGAGGTGGTAGCGCTCGAGCCCCGGCCTCGTCCCCTGAGCCGTCACGAGCAGCGCGTAGCGTCCGCCCGCGTCGGGGCCGGGAGTGATGGTGACGTAACCGCCGCACGAGAACGAGTGCACAGGCTCGGCGTCGGCGAACGAGCGCGTGCCCGGGCGATAGATGCGAAGGGCGACACATTTGTTGCGGGGCGGCGCGAGATTGATCCGGTACGGCGTGCCCGGGCGCATCCGGAAGGACCAGGCGTCGTCGAAGTCGACGAGCGGGTCGACGGTCGAGGTGACGCCGCGTGGTGGTAACGGCGTTCCGGGTGGGCGCGACGAGGGCTCCGGCCGGAACAGGTGGAACTGGAAGGGGCCGTCGACCGAGTCGGCGAGCCGCACGACCTCGATCAGGTACGTCGAGTCCGCTTCGACGTTGAAGGAGAGCGCTGCCCTCCCTTGCGCGTCGGTCGCGTCGCACGTCTGGAACGCGACCCGCGAGCGGACGACCTTGAAGACCGCGACGAAGGCATCGAGGTCGCCGCCTGCGCTCAGGCGCAGAACCAGCCGTCCGGGGCCGGCGCCGCTGAGCTTGTACCAGAGCGAACCGCCCGTTTGGCCGCAGAACGAGGGATCATCGGCGGCCTTCGTCGCGCCGACCGTCGAGCCGGAGACCCTGGCCGGAACGTCGATCGGCGTCGCGTTCGCCCGGTTGTCGTTCGGCGGAGGAGCTGCCGCCGCAGTCGGTGATAGGACGAGGATCGCGCCGGCGGCTGCAGCGATGGCGAGCTTGTGGAGCATCTGCGCCGACAGTAAGCGCCATTCGTCACGATTTCAACGCGCGGGGCAGGATCCGTACCGGATCCGAACAGCGCCCTTACAGGCCGAGAAAGCCGGTGGGGCTAAGCCGAAACGGCCGCACCGACGAGCCGCCGGGCAGCGTCCGCGATGTGCGCGGCGTCGATGCCGGCCTCGGCCAGCAGCTCCGCTGGCTTACCGGAGTGCGGCATCTCCCTCACCGCCAGGAGCTCGACCCGAGGTCGCTCCTCGGAGTCGGCGAGCGCTGCGAGCACAGCCTCGCCGAGCCCGCCCTCGGCCCAGTGGTCCTCGACCGTGACGATCGGCATCGCCAGCGAGCGGATCGCCTCCTCGTCGAGCGGTTTGATCGAGTAGAGGTCGATCACGCGTGCCTCGATCCCGTCGGCGGCGAGGGCATCCGCCGCCTCGAGCGCCTCGTGGACGGTGATTCCGGCGGCGACGAGTGCGATGTCGTCGCCTTCCCGCAGGGTGCGGGAGCCGCCGATCTCGAAATCGTCGCCCGGCTCGTAGATGACCGCCGTATTCGGCCGCAGCGTGCGGATGTAGCTGATGCCCTCGTTATCGGCCATCTTCGCGACCAGCTTTGCCGTCTGGTTCGCGTCGCACGGGTGCAGCACCGTCGAGCCGTGGACCGCGCGCAACGCCGCAATGTCCTCGAGCGCCATCTGCGAGGGGCCATCCTCGCCGATCGAAACGCCGGCGTGTGAGCCAGAGAGGCAGTAGTTCGCGCGGCTGATCGCGGACATGCGGACGAAGTCGTATGCCCGTGAGATGAACGCCGCGAACGTGGAGGCGAACGGCCGCCAGCCGGTCACCTGCATGCCGACCGCGGTCGCGACCAGCTGCTCCTCGGCGATGAACATCTCGAAGTACCGCTCGGGGACAGCGTCCCTGAAGATCTCGGCGAAGGTCGAGTTCGAGACCTCGCCGTCCATCGCGACCACGTCGCCGCGAGCCTTGCCGAGCGCCGCGAGCGCCTCGCCGTAGGCTTTGCGCGTCGCAACCTCGTCGCCGAGCTCGTAGCGTGGGAGCTCGAGCTCGGCGCGCTCGATCTCGACCGTGCGGCCGCTCGTCTCCGGCTTGGCGACCTGGACGACGATGTTCCGGATGCCGCCGAGCTCCTCGATCGCCTGCTCGGGGTCGTCGAGTGCTTTGCCGTGCCAGCCCGGCTTGTCCTCGACCGCCTTGACGCCCTTGCCCTTGATCGTCCGGGCAACGATCGCGACGGGCCGGTCGCTCGCGATCGCCTCGCCGTAGGCCTGGTCGATCTCCTCGACGTCATGCCCGTCGATCTCGATCGCATGCCAGCCGAACGCGCGGGCACGGTTGGCGTAGGAGTCGAGATCCCAGCCGTGCATCGTCTCGCCGCGCTGCCCGAGCCGGTTGATGTCGAGGACCGCCACGATGTTGTCGAGCTCGTAGTAAGCGGCGTGCTCGAATCCCTCCCATTGCGAGCCCTCGGCCATCTCGCTGTCGCCGATCAGGATCCAGGCCCGCATCGGTGTCTCGTCCAGCCGCTTGCCTGCGATCGCCATGCCGACGCCGTACGGCAGGCCCTGTCCGAGCGAGCCGGTTGCGACGTCGACCCACGGGATCCGCGGCGTCGGGTGTCCTTCGAAGATGCTCGAGAACTGGCGGTACGTCAGCAGCTCCTCGTCCGAGATCACGCCGGCCGCCCGGTACATCGCGTAGAGAAGGGTCGACGCATGTCCCTTCGAGAAGACCAGCCGATCGTTGGCAGGATCCTTCGGGTTGTCGAAGTCGTAGCGCAGGTACTTGGCGAGCAGCACCGCCATCAGGTCTGCCCCGGACATGCCGGAGGTGGGGTGACCCGACTTCGCCTCCGCGGCGCAGCGGACGGAATCGACGCGGAGCTGCTGTCCTAGCTCACGCCAGAGTTCGGGACCCTCCATCCGGGGTAACGTAACGGTTCTATGAGGGTTGCAGTCGCGTTCGACCACCGCGGTGTTCGCCTGCGCGACGCCGTCCTTGCAGAGCTTGACGCGCTCGGCCACGAGACCTTCGATCTCGGCGCCGACACCGCCGCTGTCCGGATCGACTATCCCGACAAGGCGCGAGAGCTCGGCGAGCTGATCCAGAACGGCGACGCCGAGCGCGGAATCCTCGTCTGCGGCTCAGGCGTCGGCGCTTCCGTGGCCGTCTCGAAGCTCGACGGGATCCGAGGTGCCATGTGCCACGACGTCTACTCGGCGCACCAGGGGGTCGAGCACGACGACATGAATGTCCTCTGCCTCGGCTCGGAGGTCGTCGGCCCAGCGCTGACGGTCGACCTGATGCGCGCCTTTCTGCACGCGCGCTTCGACGGCGGCGAGCCGTACGTAACCAGGCTCCAAAAAATCGAGGAAATCGAACGGGGATCCATTGCCAACCTCAAATGAGTGTTTTTGGAATCACTCGCATTTGCCGGCGGAGCCGGGCTTGGCCCGGCGGGAGCCACGCTAAGAAGGGAAGTGTCAAGGCCAATGTCTGAATCACGACTTCACAAGCTTTCGGAGCTCGGCCAGAGCGTCTGGATCGACTTCTTGTCTCGCGAGATGCTCCAGACCGGCGAGCTCGAGCGGATGATGCACGACGACGCCGTCGTCGGCGTCACGTCGAATCCGACCATCTTCCAGAAGGCGATCTCGCAGGGAGACCTCTACGACGAGCAGATCCGCGCCCTCCTCGAGGAGCTGGACGACCCGAAGGAGATCTTCTGGCGCCTGGCGGAGAAGGACATCGGCGATGCCTGCGACTTGCTGCGGTCGGTCTGGGACGCCGGCAAAGGCCGGGACGGCTACGTCTCGATCGAGGTCGACCCCAATCTCGCCGGCGACACCGATGCGACGATCGCCGAGGCGCGTCGCCTGCACGCGCAGATCCACAGGCCAAACCTGCACGTGAAGATTCCGGCGACGAAGGCCGGCCTGCCGGCGATCGAGGAGATGATCGCGAGCGGCAAGAACATCAACGTCACCCTGATCTTCTCCCTCGAGCGCTACGCCGAGGTCGTCGAGGCCTACATCCGCGGGCTCGAGCGGCTGGTCGAATCCGGCGGCGAACCCTCGCAGGTCGCCTCAGTCGCGAGCTTCTTCGTCTCGCGCGTGGACACGGAGGCCGACAAGCGGCTCGACGAGCTCGGCGGACACGACGAGCTGAAAGGGAAGCTCGCGGTCGCGAACGCCAAGCTCGCCTACCAGCGCTACAAGGAGCTCTTCTCCGGAGAGCGGTGGGAGCCGCTGGCCGCGAAGGGTGCGACGACGCAGCGCTGCCTCTGGGCCTCAACTTCGACGAAGAATCCGGCCTACCGGGACGTGCTGTACGTCGAGGAGCTGATCGGCCCCGAAACCGTGAACACGATGCCCGAGGAGACGATCGAGGCGTTCCAGGACCACGGCGAGGTTGCGTTGACGCTCGAACAGGGGCTCGACCAGGCGCGACGGCTGTTCGACCAGCTCGCCGAGGCGGGAGTCGACTACGACGACGTCGTCCGCGTGCTCGAGGAAGAGGGCGTTCAGAAGTTCGCCGACTCGTTCGCCGAGCTGCTCGACGGCATCCGCGCCAAGCGCGGCGAGCTCGCGGCGGCATGAGGCCTCGCTGGCGACGTCGGCCTGGAGGTCGGGGCGGCCTTGCCGCCGCGACCGTCCAACCTCGACTGGTGAAGCCGCGTCGGTTTCGCAGGGAGAGAAAGAACGCGCTGTGAACGCCGCGGAGCAAGCCGAGCTCTATCGCGAGGTCGCCGGCGAAGGCCCGCCGGTGGTGCTCGTGCACGCCGGGATTTGCGACAGCCGAATGTGGGATCCGCAGTGGGAAACGTTCTCCCGAGCGCACCGCGTGGTGCGCTACGACATGCGCGGGTTCGGACGTTCTCCGCTCGTTCCGGGACGGTATTCGCCCCCGGGCGACCTGATTGCTCTACTGGACGAGCTGGCGCTCGGGCCTGCCGCGCTCGTGGGCGCCTCGATGGGCGGCGGTATCTCGCTCCAGGTTGCGGTGGCGCGGCCTGACCTCGTCTCCGCGCTCGTCCTCGTCGGCACCGGCGTGCGCGGCCACGACTGGTCCGAGTATGTGACGCGAGCCTGGGAGGAGGAAGAAGCCGCGGTCGAGCGCGACGATCTCGACGCGGCCGTCGAGGTGAATGTCAGGACGTGGGTGGACGGGCCCGACCGCTCCCCCGAGCAGGTCGATCCCGAGGTCCGCGCGAGGGTCGCGGAGATGCAACGCCGCGCCTTCGAACTCTTGCTGCCCGTCGGCGATGCTGCCCAGGAGGAGCCGCTCGTGCTCGACGTTGGCGAGCGCCTCGGCGAGATCTCCGTGCCGACGCTCGTTGTCGTCGGCGATCATGATGCGGAGGACATGCACGTCATCGCCGAGCGGCTCGAGCGAGAGATCGGCGCCACTCGGGTGACGATCGAAGGCGCTGCTCACCTCCCCAGCCTCGAGAAGCCTCACGAGTTTGACGAGCTCGCACTCGGTTTCCTCGCCGAGCTCGAGGCGCCGTAACGATGCCGGTCGCAACCGAGCAGCTCGTCGAGCGGATCTGGGAGCGAGACCCGACGGTCTGGACCGGCTCGGGCGAGGAGAAGTGGCTCGGCTGGCTGGATGAACCGCGGCGGATGCGCGAGCGGATCGGCGACCTGCGGCGTTTCGCGGACGAGGTCGGCTCCCCGGGCGTGATCGACACCTTCGTCCTCCTCGGCATGGGTGGTTCGAGCCTGGCGCCGATCGTGCTGAAGCGAAGCTTCGGCGAGCGCTCGCTGCATGTGCTCGATACGACGCACCCGGCCATGATTCGGCACTCGGTCGAAATGCTCGACCTCGACCGGACACTCTTCATCGCCTCGTCGAAGTCCGGGACGACGCTGGAGACGCGCTCGCACCTCGACTTCTTCTGGGAGCGAAACGGCGGCCGCGGCGAGTTCTTCGCGGCGGTCACCGACCCGGGCTCCGAGCTCGAGAGCCTCGCGCGCGAGCGCGGCTTCCTGGAGGTCTTCGCTGGAGAGCCGACGATCGGCGGGCGCTACTCGGCGCTCTCTCCGTTTGGGATGGTGCCGGCGGCTCTGCTCGGAATCGACCTCGAGCGCCTGTTCGAGCGCACTGCGGAGATGGTTGAGGCGTGCCGCTTCGCCGAAGGCAATCCGGGGCTCGAGCTCGGCAAGCAGCTCGGAGAAGGCTGGCGCGCCGGGCGAGACAAGGTCTGTATCGACGAGAGCGATGGCGGCTTCGGCCTCTGGGCCGAGCAGCTGATCGCGGAGTCGACCGGCAAGAACGGCAAGGGGCTCGTCCCAGCGCCGGGAGAGTCGCCGGACGGGCCGGACCGCCAGCGCGGCGAGGTGCGGCTCGAGGATCCATATGAGCTCGGCCAGGAGTTCTTCCGCTGGGAGTTCGCCGTCGCCGTCGCCGGCTCGTACCTCGAGATCAACCCCTTCGACCAGCCGGACGTCCAGGCGGCCAAGGACAAGACGAACGAGGTGCTCGCCGGCGGCGACGTCGAGCTGGAGCCGGAGTCCTCGCCCGAGGAGCTGTTCGCGCAGGCGAACGAGGGCGACTACGTCGCGATCCAGGCCTTCATCGACCCGAGCAAGGAGTCGATGCTCGAGCCGCTGATCGAGCGCGCCCGCAGCGACACGGGCTGCGTCGTCAGCCACGGGCTCGGGCCACGCTACCTGCACTCGACGGGCCAGCTCCACAAGGGCGGCCCGAATACCGGGCTCTTCCTGCAGGTCGTCGACGATCAGGGCAAGGAGGTCCCGATTCCCGGCAAGCCGTTCGGGTTCGCGCGGCTGATCCGCGCACAGGCGGCAGGCGACTTCGAATCCCTCAAGGAGCGCGGCCGCCGGGTCGCGCGAATCCGACTGGAGGATCTCTGATGGAGCTAGGAATGATCGGCCTCGGCCGGATGGGCAACGGGATGACCGAGCGCCTTCGCGAGGGCGGGCACGACATCCAGACCTACGACCCGAAGGTCGACTCGACCGCGAGCTCGCTCGAAGAGCTGGCGCAGCAGCTCGAAAAGCCGCGAGCCGTCTGGATGATGATTCCGGCCGGGAAGATCACCGAGGACACGTTCCAGCAGCTGCTCGGAATCCTCGACGAAGGCGACACCATCGTCGACGGCGGCAACTCGAACTTCCACGATTCGAAACGCCGCTATGACGAAGCGCGCCAGAAGGGCATCAACTTCGTCGACGTCGGTGTCTCAGGTGGGATCTGGGGACTCGAGGTCGGCTTCTGCCTGATGGCCGGCGGCGACGAGGAGCCGGTCAGGCGCCTGGAGCCGATCCTGGAGGCACTCGCACCCGAGGACGGCTACGCCCACGTCGGCCCGAGCGGCGCCGGGCACTTCGTGAAAATGGTCCACAACGGGATCGAGTACGGCCTGATGCAGTCGTACGCGGAGGGCTTCGAGATCATGGATCACTCCGAGTACGAGCTCGACCTGCACCAAATCTCAGGCATCTGGCGCTACGGCTCCGTCGTCCGCAGCTGGCTGCTCGAGCTACTCCATTCGGCCTTCGAGCAGCACGGCTCGCAGCTCGACGACATCGCGCCCTACGTCGAGGACTCCGGCGAGGGCCGCTGGACGCTGGACGAAGCGATCAAGATGAGCGTTCCGGCGCCGGTGCTCGCCGCCTCGCTCTTCGCTCGTTTCGCCTCGCGTGACGAGATCAAGTTCTCGGCCAAGGTCGCTGCGGCGCTGCGCAACCAGTTCGGCGGCCACGCGATTCGCGCGGTCGAGAAGGCCAAGGCCGGCCCCGACCCGCGGTAGTGCCCCAACCAGCGACATATGCCGGCCCCTGGCCCTCGATCACGCGTGGTGCTCGCGGCCCAGGAACTCGGCGGCATCACTGGAAGGGGCACTGATGGCGCTAGCAGAAGATCAGCGACTGGAAAACCCGCTGCTTGTGGGGCTGCCCCTCTCGCGCCGGCCCGAGGCTTGCGCGATGGTGATCTTCGGCGCCTCGGGCGACCTGACGAAGCGCAAGCTCTTCCCTGCGCTCTACTCGCTCGCGGCCCGGCAGCTCCTGCCCGAGAAGTTCGGCGTCGTCGGCGTCGCCCGGACCGAAGAGAGCGATGACGAGTTTCGCGAGCGAATGAAGGCTGCCGTGCAGGAGTTCGGCCGCGACGACTTCCGGGAGGAGGTCTGGCAGGGGCTGGCCGACGGGATGCACTACGTCGCCGGCACGGCCGACGACGGAGACGAGGTGTTCAAGCACATCGACGACGCGTTGGCGGGACTCGACCGCGACCGCGGGACGGGCGGGAACCGCGTTTACTACCTCGCCGTCCCGCCGAGTGCCTTCGAGACGATCGTCGAGGGGATCGGCAAGCACCGCCCGAGCGAAGGGTGGACGCGGCTGATCGTTGAGAAGCCGTTCGGCCACGATCTGCAGTCGGCGCAGGAGCTGAACGCGTTGCTGCACAGGCATTTCGACGAGACGGAGATCTTCCGGATCGACCACTATCTCGGCAAGGAAACCGTCCAGAACATGCTGGCGCCGCGGTTCGCGAACGGGATCTTCGAGCCGATCTGGAACCGCCAGTTCATCGACCACATCCAGATCACTGTCGCGGAGACGCTCGGCATCGAAGGGCGCGCCGACTACTACGAGCACGCCGGTGCGATCCGGGACATCTTCCAAAACCATTTGCTCCAACTGATTGCGCTGACGGCGATGGAGCCGCCCATCGACTTCACCGCGGACTCGATCCGGAACGAGAAGGTCAAAGTGCTGAAGGCGATGCATACGCCCGGGCCGAAGCACGTCGTCCGCGGCCAGTACGGCCGCGGCTACATCGAGGGCCAGGAGGTTCCAGGCTATCGCGAGGAGGAGGGAGTCGATCCAAGCTCGATGACGGAGACGTTCGTCGCCGCCAAGCTCTTCGTCGACAACTGGCGCTGGGCCGACACACCCATCTACGTCCGGGCGGGCAAGCGGCTCGCGCGCCGCGAGACGACGATCGCGATCCACTTCAAGCGCGCGCCGCATCCGCCGTTCGAGGAAGCGGCGGCGGAGGGGCTGCGCCCGAACGTCCTGCTGATCCACATCCAGCCGGACGAGGGCGTCTCGCTCGCGATCGGCGCGAAGGTGCCTGGCCAGGGGCTGCAGATCCGCACTGTTCACATGGACTTCCTCTACGGAGGCGCCTTCCGTACCGATCTGCCGGAGGCCTATGAGCGACTCCTGGTCGATTGCATGCGCGGGGATGCATCTCTCTTTACACGCGAGGACGAGGTGATCGAGCAGTGGCAGCTTGTCGACGCGATCGTCGCCTTCTGGCGGCGCGACCGGCCCACGTTCCCGAACTACGCTGCCGGGACCTGGGGGCCGCCGAGCTCGGATGAGCTTTTAGGCCGGGACGGGCGGGCGTGGCGGCGACACTAGAAACCGTCCCGGCGATCGAGCGCCGGCTCGCGGCGCTCCGGCTCGGCGACGGCGGCACCCGCCTGCGCACGAACGTGATGACGCACATCGCCTGGGTGCCAACGGAATGGGTCGAGGCTGCCGAGGACGTCCTCGCGGGGCTCGCCGCTCGGCATCCGTCTCGCACGATCGTGCTGTTTCCGCAGTCGGACGGCGACGGTCTCGAGGGGGATGTGGAGTCGGAGTCCTTCGCGATGAGCGAAGGGCTGACCATCTGCACGGACACGATTCGGATCCGGCTGCACGGGACGAGCGCCGAGCACCCGACGAGCGTCGTCGAGCCGCTGCTCATCTCCGACTTGCCCGTCTTCCTGCGCTGGCGCGGGGTGCCTCCGTTCGATGGGTCGGCCTTCGAGGAGCTCACGGGCGTCGCCGACCGGCTGATCGTCGACAGCACCGAGTGGCCGGACCTGCCGAAGCCTTACGCGCGGCTGGCGGAGATCTTCGAGCGCGTGGCGGTATCGGACATCGCCTGGGCTCGGACGAGCCGCTGGCGGTCGATGCTCGCGTCGCTCTGGCCCGCGATCGGCAAGGTCGAGCGGATCAAGGTCACGGGCACGGAGGCGCAGGCGCACCTGCTCGCCGGCTGGCTTTCCTCGCGGCTGCGCAAGCCGATCGGCTTGGAGCACGAGCTTTCGGACAAGCTCGTCGGCGTCGAGCTCGACGGCCGGCCGGCGCCGTTCCCGCCCGGCAATCCGCCGCTCCCGGCGGACCTGCTCTCGGACGAGCTCGACAAGGTCTCGCGCGACCCGGTCTACGAGGCCGCGGTGCTCGCAAGCGTGTAACCACGGTTACGTTCTTCCTCCGTGGACGAGTTAAAGGTCGTGAACGACCTCGCCGACGACGCGTTTCGTCGTCACTACGCGGAGATCTACCGCTTCCTGCGCCGACGGACAAGCGATCACTACTCGGCGGAGGAGCTCGCGCAGCAGGTCTTCGCCGACGCCGCGGCGAGGCTCCGGGCCGACGGACGGCCGCCCCTGCCGTGGCTGTACGCGGTGGCGCGGAGGCGGTTCGCGGACGCGGTCCGGCGCGGAGTCCGCGATACCGTCGCCTTCGCCGTGCCCGCAGAGGCTGAGTACGGCGCGAGACTCCTGGAAGCGCTTCGCTCGGCGCTCGACGGGCTGCCGGCGCAGCAGCGCGAGGTCGTCGTCCTGAAGCTCTGGCGCGGGGCGCCGTTCGCCGAGATCGCCCACCTGCTCGGAACGTCCGAGGAAGCGGCCCGGATGCGGTTCTCGCGCGGGCTCGCGACGCTGCGCCGGGTGCTGACCGAGGAGGGAGTCGACCCATGACCGAAATGCTCGATCACGAAGTCCTCGAGTTGCTTGCCGACGACCCGGAGCTGCTCGCCGTTGCCGATGCAGTCGCGGCGGCGAGGCGGGAGCCGGCGAGAGGCAGGCGCCGCGTCTCGCGGATGCTCGCTGGAGCGCTCGTCCTGGCAGCGGCGCTCGCGCTCGCGCTGGTCGTTCCCTGGAACGCGGGCCATTCGACGCTCGTCGACAGTGCGATAGCGGCGATCGGCGACGGGCCGGTGCTGCATGCGATCACGCGGCAAACGACTCCCGGCGGCGGCCTGGAGATCGTCGACCTGGCGACGGGCAAGCGGACGCCGCCGACGTCCACTCTCGAGCAGGAGATCTGGTACGACCGAGGGCGAGGGCTTGCGCACACGATCTCGCGCACGAACGGCCGCCTCAGCGACGATGTGCTCGAGACGCCGGCCGGCGGCTTCTCAATGGACGGCCCGGTGATCACGTGCGCCTGGATCGCGCGCCACCCGGTCGAAGCGACGAAGGAGCGCGTCAGCTGCAGATTCGATGGCGACAATGGGACGACGCCGCGAGACGTGCCGGAGGCGCCGCCGTCGGTCGACCCGGCGCTTGCGGGCTTTCTCACCCAGTACCGCGACGCTCTGGCGAGTGGCGGGGCTCGTAAGACCGGCGAAGGCGTCGTGGATGGAACGCCGGTCTACTGGCTCTCGATTCCGATCGACGTCCCGACCGACCCGACCGCGCCGCCCAGCCCGCCGATCGAGGAGCGGGAGCTCGTCGCCGTCGATCGCGACAGCTACCGGCCCGTGCTTGTGAAGGCGCTCTTCAACGGCTCTCAGGCCGGCGAATACCAGGTGGTCGAGATCGGGACCGTGAGCCGAGACGAGGCCAACTTCTCGAAGCCCCAGCCTCGTCCGGCCGCTGAGCGGGTGACCTCCGGCGAGGTCGCATCGCATACCGAGATCGAGCCGCCACAGGCGGCGACCGTTCTCGGCCGGCCGGCCTTCTGGCTCGGCCGGGAATTCGAAAACCTGACCCTTTCTTCGGTCGAGCGCCAGACGATCACGACGGGGTACGCGCGCTCGACCGGCTTGTCGCCGCGGCTCGACGATGCAGTCAGGTTCACCTACGTGGACGCCACGGGACACGAGCTCATGCTCGAAGAGTCCCTGCGGCCGGAGCTCGCCTTTGGCTGGGGGTTCGTCACGCACTCACTGCCGGAAGGGCCCGCTCCGGGCAAGCTCGTTCTCGGCGGATTCGGGAGCTTCATGGTTCGCGACGGCGCCTACATTGCGATTCAATCGTTCGATATGGGCCAGTCGATTGCAGCTGCGCGGGCGCTCGTGCCTGTCGGCTGAGATGTGACAAAGCCGGCCCCCTGCGGCGTAATAGGACTGTGAACGCGGAGCAACAGAGCTTCGCCGCCATCGCCGAGCAACACCTCGACGACGTTCTTGCCTATCTCGTGTACCTAACCGCCGACCATTCCCTCGCCGAAGACCTCACGGTCGAGACCTTCGAGCGCGCGCTGCGGCGCTGGAAGCGCTTCGATCCCCGCCGCGGCGGAGCGCGCACCTGGCTCTGCCAGCTCGCCCGCTCGGCCGCGCTCGACCACTTCCGCTCGGAGGCTCGGCGGCTGCGCCGCGAGGAGCGCTACGCCGTCCGGGAATTGCGCGAGGTGCCGGGGCCGAGCTTCGGCGAAGGTCTCTCGTCCGAGCTCGAGCACGCGCTCGCAGAGCTGTCCCGGGCAGAACGCGAAGTCGTCGCGCTGCGGGTCGTGCTCGAGCTCGACGGTGAGACGGCGTCTCGTGTACTCGGGATCAGTCCAAGCGCATGCTCGACCCGGTTGAGCCGTGCGCTGCAGAAGCTGGAAGGGATGGTGAGCGCCGATGCTGTCGCCTGAGCTCGCAACCGAACTGCGCGCGGCCCGGCCGAGCGCCTCGCCCGAGTTGCGCGAGCGCGTGCTCGCAATCGCCGCGCGCGAGGAGCCCCGTCGCCCCGCCCGGTTCACCCTGCCTCCGCTGCGGCGGCTGGCGGCTGTCGTAGTACCCGCGGCGCTGGCGCTGGCGATCGGTGGCGCGATGGTGCACGGGCTCGTTCACTCGGGGTCCGGCGGCCAGAAGGTGGCGGGAACTGCAGGCCGTCAGCGGCCGCATCCACTGCCACTCACCCAGCCTCAACGAGGTGTTGGCACGCAGGACGAGGCTCTGCCGCCGAAGCCGTTCTCGACAGCCGTCCCGAACACGCAGAGTCGTCTGCAGCGATACGGCGCCTCCTTGCGCGTTCAGGTCAAGAACCTCGGCGCGCTCTCGGAAGCGACGAAGCATGCGATGCGGTTCGCGCGCCTGCTCGGGGGCTACGTCGCCTCGGTTCAGTACATCGCGCCGAAGAACGGTCGGGGCGGCGCTTCGATCGTCGTCCGGGTGCCCGTCGACCGGGTTCAGGACGCAATCGAGGAGTACGCCGGGCTCGGCACGATCATCGCCCAGCACGTCTCGATCGTCGACGTGACGAAGGCTGTCCAGGAAGAAGCGAAGGAGATCGCACGGCTGCAGGCCGAGATCGCGCGGATCGAGGCGGGCGGAGTGACTCCGGACGAGCGGGCCCGGTTGAGCGCCGAGAAGGCGCGGCTCGACTACCTGACGAAGCTGAAGGCTGCGACGGTCCGGCGCGCAGAGTTTGCGCGCGTCAAGCTCGAGTTGACGACGAAGCCGAAGCAAGCGGCGGCCGCGACAGGCCGCTTCGACCGGACGATGAGCGACGCGGGCGGCGTCCTCCTCCGTGAAGGCGAGATCCTCCTGTACGCGCTGATCGTCGGCGGCCCGCTGCTGCTGCTCGGCGCTGCGTTGATCGCCGCCGGGCGACTGCGCGATCGCCGCCTGTTCGAGCGGAGTTAGTCGCGTAGGCGCCCTGTACCGCGTCGTGTTAATCGACCCAACGACCGGGTTAAGACGGTCGCAGCGGCAAAGCCGCTACGACCTCCCGATCGGCATCGCAAGCGACGCCTCAGCGAACGACGCGGAAGCTGGGCGGGGCGACGACGAGCCTCGTCGGGTCCGACCACGACATCAGCGGCTCGTTGCCGGGAATGAACGCGTTCAGGCCGCGGACGCGGTAGTACCAGGTGCCCGGGCCGAGCGGTAGGACGTAGGACGTCGAGCTGGTCGGAGTCGTGATCTTGCCGGTCGCGGCGAACGGGTAGGCCTTGTGGCCCCACTCGAGCTCGTACTCATACGCGCCGAGCGCAGGCTTCCACGCCACGAGCGGGGGCCCATAGAAGCGCGCGGCAGCCTTGTTCGCCGAGAACAACTGGCCATGCGGCGAAAGGCCGGACGCGTAGGCGCCCTGCTCGGCCGTCACCGCGGGCTCGCTGACCTTGCCGAAGGTGAGGACGCGCCCGGCTTGGCAGGCCTCCTGCGGAAGCTCCGTGTCGTGGTAGGTGACCGTTGCGCCGTCGTTGACCGCGACCGGAACGACAGTCCAGTAGTACCGGCCCCCCGGCCACTCGGTATCCCATAGATCGACCTTCGCCCCGGTGACCGTCTGCGAGGGCGGTGCCGAAGTGCCACCGCTACCGCTACCCCCGGGCGCCGGCGAAGCGCTTGACGACTCCGTCGACAGGTACGAAAAGCCGTCGCTCATGAAGGTCGAGCCCTCGAGCCCGTCCTTGAGGAGGCCGGCCTCGGCTGCCAGAAGGTCGTCGTGGGTTGCCGGCAGTGCGAGAGGACCAGTCGGGCGCGGCGCGTAGGCCGGGCTGCCGACGATCGCGCCGCGGTAGACGATGTTCACGCAATCACGGTCGGTGGAGATGTACACGCGAAAGAGCGACCCCGCTCCGCCGACACCCACGTCGCCGTTGAAGGCGAAGCCGGGCATCAGCCGATGCGGCTGGGCGCCGAGAGCATTGCTCGTCGTGTCCGAAACCGCGGCAACCGCCGAGAGCGGGCCGACCGCGAAGGGTGGGTTGTACGAGGTGTAGACGGGGCTCCAGGGACCGAAGGACACGGCAGGCAGGCCATTGGTCGCAGCGCCGTAGAGGTATCGCTCGGGGCGTACACGCCAATGGACTACACCGGTCCACGGCGTGCTGTCGTGAAAGCTGTAGTACTCGCGCTCGTCGGCGACGTTCGTCATCGTCGTGAAGACCTTGCCGACGTCGACGAACCAGACGTTGTACTGGGTCGCGCCGGCGACGGGAGTCCAGCGAACGAGGCCCGGATAGCTCGACATCGGCGTCGGAACGCTCGCCCAGCGCATGTTGAAGCCGTAGGGAGTGCTCCACGGGGTGACGCCGTTGCGCGTGACCGCCCGAACGTGTGTGTAGAGCGAATACGGGCTGCCGGTGATCCAAGGCAGAGCGATCGGGATCGAGACGACCGGGCTGCGCAGGTTGGTGGCGCTCCAGAGCATCGCGTTGTCGGAAAAGCGCTGACTTGTCGCGAGCTCGAACTCGTAACGGACGGCGCCGCGGACCGGCTGCCAGGCGAAGGCGGGCGTTCGCGAGAAGGTGTGGGAGGAGGGCTCGTCGGCGCGGAGGAGAAACGCCTTGACGCCTGTCGGTGCTGTCAGTCTGCCGACTGCCCCAGGCTTGACCCCACCCTGCGCCGATCCGGCCAGGAAGAGCGCGACAAGAGACGCCACGAATGAGAGCCGCACGGCCATCGGGGTATAGGTCGGCAACGCAGGGCTGCCGGGCGTCCCTCTTTCGGGTGACGCTAGTTGAGTGACAGCGCCTGTTCGAGCGCCGCTCCGGCTGCGAGAACGAGCGCGTCCCGGCCGATCGGGGCGGCGAGTTGTACCGAGGCCGGCAGGCCGCCTTCGGCGGGGCCGCAGGGCAGGGCCAAGGCGGGCCAACCGATCAGGTTGAAGAGCGCGGTCAGTTTCGTCAGCACCGTGCGGGAGCCGTGCCCGTACGGCGGCGCGACGCAGGGAAGCGTCGGCGTCAGCAGCAGGTCGACGTCCGCGAGTGCGAGTGCCTCCGGCACTTCGCCGCGCAGGCGCTCTCGCAGTCGTCGGGCTGTCTCGACTTCCCAATCCGTCAGCTCCGCGGCGGCCTCGAGCGACCTGCGCACGTCGTCGCCGTAATCCTCTGCCCGCTCGGGATAGAGGCCCGCGTGCGATTCGAGGACCTCGCGACGGAACGCCGCTCCCCACTGCTCGCGGTCCGGAACGCCCAGTGCGAGCTCTCGCCGGTTGGGGAACTTCGCCGCCGCCTCCTCGACGCGGGTGCGAACGAGCGGGTCGGCCTCTCCGAGCCAGGCGATGCCGACTCGAAGGTCGGCCAGCTCGACGTCCACGCGCTCGAAGCCCGGGGCGAGCGCTTCCATCATCCGTGCGCATTCCGGAACGCCGCGCGCCATCGGCCCCGCATGGTCGAAGCTCGGCGCCAGCGGGAAACAGCCGTCGATCGGGACGAGCCCGAAGCTCGGCTTGAAGCCGGCGATCCCGCAGCAGGCGGCCGGGATTCGGATTGAGCCTGCGGAGTCCGAGCCGAGCGCGGCCTCTGCCAAGTCCGCGGCAAGCGCCGCTGCGGAGCCGCCGCTCGAGCCGCCGGCGGTCCTCCCTTCCGCGAGTGGGTTCGGCACGCGGCCGTAGTGCGGGTTCTCCGAGGTGACGCCGTACGCGAACTCGTGCAGGTTCGCCTTGCCGACATTCGTGTAGCCGGCCGCCTCGAGGAGGCGCACCGACTCGGCCGTTCGTGCCGGCACGTGGTCGGCGAAGATCGCCGAGCCGTAGGTCGTCCTCAGCCCGGCGGTATCGAACAGGTCCTTGACGGCCAAGCGTCGCCCGGGAGGAGGCGACTGCACCTCGGTAATGAAAACCCCGTTAGTCGAGGGCGAGATAGACGTACGCGACGAGGATCGTGGCGCCGTAGAGGAGCAGGACGAAGCCGAAGAGCGCCAGGCCGAAGATCACGTTCCGCCGGGCGAGCGCGGCGTCGGGATCTGCCGG
This sequence comes from Actinomycetota bacterium, assembly GCA_005883955.1. Taxonomy (GTDB): domain Bacteria; phylum Actinomycetota; class Thermoleophilia; order Gaiellales; family Gaiellaceae; genus 13-2-20CM-68-14. The sequence continues at coordinate 48,630 of VAXH01000063.1, forward strand.
CTCGTGCACCGTCTGCGGGGGAATCGGCTCCGGCAGGCGTTCGGTCATAGCGCGGCGTCCGCGGCCATGGCTGCGAACAGCAGCGCCAGGTAGAGGAGCGAGAAGTGGAAGAGCAGCGCGGCGCGGCGCGGGCTCGGCTGCTGGCGCAGGCCGAGCGCGAGGATGAGGAAGACCGCGCCGAGCAGGAGCGCGGCCACGAGGTAGGCCAAGCCGAGCGTCCCGTAGAGGAACGGCGAGGCAGTGACTGCCACCAGCAGGCCTGAATAGAGGACGATCTGCTTCGTTGTCTCCCGCTCACCGCGTACGACCGGCAGCATCGGCACGCCGGCGGCTTCGTAATCGCCGCGGATCAGGAGCGCGAGCGCCCAGAAGTGAGGCGGAGTCCAGAAGAAGACGATCGCGAACAACAGCAATGCCGGAACGGTGACGTTTCCGGTCGCCGCCGCCCAGCCGACCAGCGGCGGGATTGCGCCGGCGGCGCCGCCGATGACGATGTTCTGCGGCGTCGAGCGCTTCAGCCAGCGTGTGTAGACGAAGACGTAGAAGAGGTTGCCGGCCAAGGCGAGCAGGGCCGCGAGCACGTTGACGAGGCTCGCGAGCAGGACGAAGGAGAGCGCCGAGAGCGCAAGCCCGAACTCGAGCGCACGAGTGGGCGCCACCCGGTCGGCTGCGACGGGACGGCGGTCGGTACGCCTCATGTTCCGGTCGATGTCCCGGTCGAGGACGTGATTGATCGCACTCGCGCCGCCGCAGGCCAGCGCCAAGCCGGTCATCGTGACCGCGAAGAGCCACGCGGAAGGAAAGCCGGCCGCGCCGACGATCATCCCGCAGGCGCCCGTGAGCAGCAGCAGGCTCATGATCCGCGGCTTGGTCAGCGTCAGGTAGTCCCGCCAAGGCGCCGCGGCGACCGGTTCGCCACGAAGCGTCGTGGCCGTCGCGACGAGCGCCGCCGCGAGAGCCAGCGCGGCGAACGCAATGTGCAAGGGCCGCCCGATCACAAGCGCGGCGGCGGCGAAGAGGCCGAGCGCGGCGACGGATGGCCGGGGCAGCCGCCGGTGCGCGACCCAAGCCGCCGCTACGAGTGCGGCCAACGGGGGCACCGCGAGCGCGGCCAGCGCCCGGTGTGCCGTGTGCAGCGACAGCGCGCCCGAAACGACCGCGAGCGCGGCCGCAGCCGCGGCGCCGACGGCGATCAGCCGCAGCCAGGGACCGGGTCGCACCTCAGGCACTGACAGCACCCTTCTGCAGCCGGCGCCGCAGATCCCTCAGGGGCCGTGCGCTCGTCACGTAGGGGACCTTGTCGAAATTGTGCGACGGCGGTGGCGAGCTCGTGTACCACTCGAGCGTGTCTGCGACCCAGGGGTCATGACCGGCCCGCCGGCCGCGCGATCTTGTAATGGCGACGTTGATCAGGAAGACGAGCGTGCCGAAGGCCATCACGAAGGCACCGATCGTCGAGACCAGGTTCCAGGCTGCCCACCAGCCGTGATGGTTGTACGTCCAGACGCGGCGCGGCATTCCGAGTAGCCCGAGGAAGTGCTGCGGGAAGAAGGTCAGATTGATCCCGACGAAATAGAGCCAGAAGTTGACCTTTCCCAGCCGCTCGTTGAGAAAGCGGCCGAACATTTTCGGCCACCAATAGTAGAAGGCTGCGAACAACGCGAACGCGGAGCCGCCGAAGAGCACGTAGTGCATGTGCGCGACGACGAAGTACGTGTCCGTGACCTGCCAGTCGAAGGGAAAGGCCGCGAGGAAGATCCCCGAGAGGCCGCCAATCGTGAAGACCCCGACGGCGCCGAGCGCGAACAGCATCGCCGTGTCGAGGATCACGTTGCCGCGCCAGGTGGTCGCGATCCAGTTGAAGATCTTGATCCCGGTCGGAACCGCGATGGTCATCGACGAGAGCATGAAGAAGATGTTCAGCCCCGTCGGCAGCCCGACCGAGAACATGTGATGCGCCCAGACGAGCATCGAGTAGAAGCCGATCGCGACCGTCGAGAAGGCGATCGCCTTGTAGCCGAAGATCGGCTTGCGCGAGAAGACGGGGATCACCTCCGAGACGATGCCCATCGCGGGCAGGACCATGATGTAGACCTCGGGGTGGCCGAAGAACCAGAAGAGGTGCTGGTAGAGGACGGCGTTGCCGCCCTTCTGCGGCAAGAAGAAGTGCGTGCCGGCCTGGCGGTCGAGGAGGAGGAGCGTCTGGGCGCCCGCGAGCTCGGAGAGGGCGATCAGGATCAGGATCGCGTAGATCTCGATCGCCCAGACGAACAAGGGGAGGCGCATCCAGCTCATCCCGGGCGCGCGCATGTTGTGGATCGTGACGATGAAGTTGATCGCGCCGATGATCGACGAGATCGAGGTCAGGTGGATGCTCAGGATCCAGAGGTCCTGGCCGTGGCCGGGGGAGAAGAACTTCTCCGAGAGCGGCGGGTAGCTGTACCAGCCGGCCCGCGCCGGCCCGTGTACGGCGAAGAAGCTCGACATGAGGACGAGCCCGCCGAGCAGGTAGAGCCAGTAGGAGAGCGCGTTCAGGCGCGGGAAGGCCATGTCCCGCGAGCCGATCATCAGCGGGACGAGGAAGTTTGCGAAGCCGGCGAGGATCGGGACGACGAAGAGGAAGATCATCGTCGTCCCGTGCATCGTGAAGAGCGCGTCGTAGCTGTCGCGGGTCACGAAGTGCTCGTTCGGCGTCGCGAGCTGCGCCCGCATGAGCAGCGCGAAGATCCCGCCGACGACGAAGAAGAGCAGGCTCGTGCCGATGTAGAGGATCCCGATCCGCTTGTGGTCGACGGTCGTGACCCAGCTCGCGACGCGCCCCTCCGTCCAGGGGATCCGCGCCGGAACGGCGGGCGCGGCGGAGGTCTCCCTAGCCGCCACCGCCGACCACCTTCTTGCCGACGTATGCGAAGAGCGCGTCGAACTGCTGCTTCGTCCAGCCGTCGGCGACGGGCGGCATGACGCCGGGGATGTTCGGCTGGTCGCGGCCGTTCCGGACGAGCGTCTCCAGGCCCTGCCGGTCGGTGAGGAGCGGGCTCGCCACGATCTTCGGGCCGTAGTCGCCCTGTCCGCCCAGGCCATGGCACTTGGCGCAGGCGCCGATCCACTCGGAGCGCCCGAGGTCGGACTTCGCCTTCGTCCCGAGCCACCGTTCGTATGCGGCACGCGGCTCGGCGACGACGCGCGCCTTCATCGCCGCGTGGAAGATGCCGCAGAACTCGCCGCACTGGCCCCGGTACGTGCCGACCCGGTCGGCGCGGAACCACGTGTGGTTCGTCTTGCCGGGGATGGCGTCGAACTTCCCGTCGAGCTCCGGGATCCACCAGCTGTGGTCGACGTCGCGGGAGTGGATGTCGAGCGTCACGACCCTGTGCACCGGCGCATGCAGCTCGTCGATCGAGACGGCGCCGTTCGGGTACGTGAACTGCCAGTAGAACTGGTGCGCGTCGACCCGGACCGCGATCTGGTCACCCGCGGCGCGCGCCTTCGGGACGTCCTTGATCCCGGGCAGCTCGTAGAGGACGAAGCTCGCGATCCCGGCCAGGATCAGCACCGGGATCGCCGTCCAGATCAGCTCGAGCCGCGTCGCGCCGTGCACCTGCGGCCCCGCCGCGCGGCGCGGGCGGCCGCGGTGCCGGTAGCGGACGACGAAGATGACGAGCGCCGCCTCGACGAGGATCAGGACGATCCCGGTGAAGAGCGCGATCAGCTTGTAGCTGTCGTTGATCCGGCCGGCGTTCGGCGAGTGGGGCGAGGGCGGTGCGAAGCCGCCGTTGCCGGCCGCTGCGGCGCCGACGAAGACGAGCGCCGCGCCGATGGCCAGGCAGAAGGCGATCAGCCGGCGGCGCACAGCGTCGTAGTCTATGAACGATGGCCGAGCGGACGCGGGTCGAGCTACCGCCTGGCGTCGCGGGCGACTTCGAGGTCTTCCTGAACGGCGTGCCGCAGGTCGAGGGGCGCGATTTCCGCCGCGCAGGCCGGGCGCTCGTCTTCGACCGGCCGCTGACGCGCGAGGGCCGGCTCGGCTTCTGGCGCTGGCTGTCGCTCTTCC
>VAXH01000053.1 GCA_005883955.1 Actinomycetota bacterium
TGACGAGGTTGTAGCCGTCGCGCGCGAGCACGTCGCCGGCCGCGAGCTCCTGGAGCCGTACCCGGTACGTCAACTTGCCGAAGATCCGTTTCAGCGCCGCGAACAGGTCGACGAGCCCCGGCGGGCCGTACACCGTCAAGTCGACTTCGCGGCCACGCAGCGCGAACGTCTTCAACATTCCCGGCAGGCCGAGATAGTGGTCGGCGTGGTAATGAGTGAGGAAGACCTCGCGCAGCTCGACCAGCCCAACGGTCGAGCGCAGCATCTGCCGCTGTGTCCCCTCGGCGCAGTCGAAGAGCAGCCGCTCGCTGCCGCGCCGAACGAGCAACGCCGAGGGCGCTCGCCGAGCGGTCGGCACCGACCCTGAGGTACCGAAGAAGACGAGGTCGAGATCCACGGGGGCAAGTGTAGGCTCGCTCGATGGAACTCCCTCCCGCAGCCACGAGCGAGCGGGCCCGCGAGCAGTTGCGCCGACCGGTCGACCCGAGCCTCTACGAAGAGATCCGGGAGCTCTGGAAGCGCCATTCGATCGCCGAAGAGAATCGTGACCTCCCCGGGTTGATCGCAACCCTGGCCGAGGACTGCGTGTACGAGATCCCGGCGTGGCAGCAGCGCTGGGCTGGCCACGCCGGCGCGACCGAGTTCTACAACGGCCTGCTCACCGCCTTCCCCGACATCCACTTCGCCCTGACAGAGATTGTGATCGGGCCGCAAGGAGTCTGCGAGGAGGCTCTCGTCACGGCGACGCACGCCCGCGACTGGCTCGACGTGCCGGCGAGCGGACAACAGCTCGAGTTCACCGTTGTCATCTTCTTTCCGTGGCACGCGGACAAGCGCCTGTTCGAAGGCGAGCGCATCTACCTCGCCGGTCTCTAGGGCAGGACGAGCTTCTGGCCCGGCTGCACGATGTCGCCGGCGAGACCGTTGCGCTCTTCCAGCCGGTAGATCGCGGCCCGCGGATCGCCGCCGTAATGCGAACTCGCGATCGACCAGAGCGTGTCGTACCGCTTCACCGTGTACAGCTGAGGCCGTCCGGCCCCATCGGACGAGTGCGCCGCGATCGACCAGACGACAAGGCCTGCGAGCACGAGAGCGATGAGCTTGACGAACATATGTTCGCCACTCTAGATCGAACACGTGTTCGTGTCAAGTCAACTCCCACGTAGCACCTTCATCAGGGCATCGAGGATCTCCCGCCTGCGACGGAGGGCGGCCTTCTGCTCCTTGGCGCTGAGAACCTTCTCCCGGTCGTCCGGCTCGCGTTTGCGCCCCATCGCATCGACAGATGCGGGCGATGCGCGAAACCGGCGGCCGTCAGCTCCGACCGTCCAGAAAGTGCCCGTCGCGGTAGACGAGCTCGCCGTCCGCATAGACCTCGCTGCCGGAGCGGAGGTCGCAGACGAGGTCCCAGTGGAGCGCCGAGCGGTTCAACCCACCCGACTCCGGATACGCGGTTCCGAGAGCGAGGTGCATCGTCCCACCCATCTTCTCGTCGAAGTGGATCTCCCGGAGGAACTCCTGGCCGCGCGTCGCGGTGGCCTCGACCACCTCGCCGGCTTCGAAGCGAAGCCTCACGTCCTCGACCTCCCGCGCGTTGAAGACTCCGGGGTACGTGAAGCGGATCTCGCCTTCGACACTGGACTCCACCGGTCCGGTGAAGATCTCCCCGTCGGGGAAGTTCTCCTGGCCCTTGGAGGGAATCCAGGTCCTGCCTTCGGTGACGAGCCGAAGGTCGGTTCCCTCCGCGACGATTCGAAACTCGCGCTTCGTCGCGAGAAAGCCGGCAAGGCGGTCGATCCGCTCGCCGAATTCCTGCCAGCGCGCGACCGGATCCGGATCGTCGAGGAACGCCGCGCCGTAGACGAAGTCCTCGTACTCGGACAACGACATCGAGGCGTCCTGCGCGGCCGCCTCGGTGGGGTACGCGCTCAACACCCAGCGGAGCTCGCCGGCGGCCGCGCGCTCGAGATAGCGGTTCCGCAACGGCTCGACCGCGCGATCGGCCAGTGCCTGTCGCGCCGAATCGACGTTCGTCAGCCGCTTCGTGTTCGCGGGCGCCGTGACGGCGATCCGAACGTCGACGCTCTCGATGTCGTCGGCGCGCGCCGGGTTGACCCAGGTGAGCTGCTCGTCGTTGCCGAACCGGAGCAGGTTTTCGGTCAGAGGCTCGAGGCTGATGCGCGGCAGTGGCTGTGCCCCGGCGTCGAGCACGCTGCGGTAGAGCTCACACAGCAGCGGCGCGGCCAGCGTCGACGACTCGAGCGTGACGAGATCGTCCTCTCGAACCCCGGCGCAGAAGCCGACGAGCACGTCGGCCAGCCGTTCTAGCCGGCTATCGGACATGTTCGGCGAGCTGGGCCGGCTGGGGGTCCTGGAGAAACTGGCCGTTGCGCCAGATGAGCTCTCCGTCCGCGTAGACCTCGCCTTCACGACGCAAGTCGCAGATCAGATCGAGGTGCAGGGCAGAGCGGTTCTGGCCCCCGAGGGCTTCGAAGCCCATCCCGAGCGCCATGTGCATCGTCCCGCCGATCTTCTCGTCGAAGAGGATGTTGCGGGTGAAGCGGTCGATCTCGTAGTTGAGGCCGAAGGCAATCTCGCCGACGCCGCTTGCGCCGTCGTCGAGCTCGAGCAGCGACCGCAGGTACTCCTCGCCGCCCGCGGCCTCCGCCTCGACCACCCGGCCGTTCTCCAGCGTCAGCCGGGCATCGTCGATCTCCCGTCCGCTGAAGACTGCCGGGAAGCCGAATCGAATCGTCCCGTTGACGCCGGTCTCGACGGGGCTCGTGTAGACCTCGCCGTCGGGGACGTTCTGACGCCCGTAGGCGGGCCGCCAGGTGCGGCCGCCGACCACGACGGTCAGATCTGTGTCCTCGCCGACGATGCGCAGCTCACGCACCGAACCGAGCTCATCGGCCCGAGCCTGGAGGCGCTCGCCCACCTGGCGCCAGTGGTCGAGCGGGTCGTCGTCGAGCACATGGCACGCGCGAAAGACGAAGTCTTCGTAGTCCTCGAGCGACATGTCGGCGTCCTGAGCGTGAGCCTCCGTCGGGCAGAGCGTCCCGCACCAGCGATGTTCGCCGCTGGCGATCCGGTCGCGGCGACGGATGGCGACCTGCCGCTGCGCCGTCAGCTGGCGCTGCCGGCGGTTGGTGTCCGCGCGGGTGAACGAGCGCGTGTTCGACTCCGACCAGATCGTTATCGACGCGTCGATGGCGTCGATCTCGCGAAGCTCCATCGGCGACACGAAGTCGAGCTGCTCGTCCGAGCCCTGCGCGACGAGGATCTCCTTCAGGCTCCCCAGCTCGAGGGCGGCGTACGCGTGAGCCCCGCGCTTGATCGCCTCGCGATGCAACGGCACGACGAGCGGCGCTGCGGCGGACGCGTCGCCTTCGATCCGCAGCACATCACCCGGCTGCAGGCGAAGGGAATGGTCGAGCACGAGCTCGGCCAGCGCGTCGTACCGAGGGTCTCTCACCAGCCGGCCACGATAGCCGAAGCTCTATTTCCGCGCCCGTGGGCGGCCCTTGACCAGGAACGGGCGGCTGAGCGAGACGAACGTCCGCTGTGGATTCATCTTGGCCGCGAGCCGGATCCCGTAGACGTACCAGCCGGCCCGCTTGAGCTTCTGCTTCGGCAACGCCACGAGCTTGGACTTGTAGGCGAGAGCGGTTCCTTTCGCCACCAGCAGCGGCTTGCTGCTCGGATTTGCGAGTGCCTTCAGCACCGCCCTCCTCGCCTTGGCGGTCAGCTTCGCCGACCCGAGCCTGAAGACGCCGGCCTTGTAGGTCGCGTCCTCCTGCACCGTCGTGTGGAAGCGCCAGAGCCTGTTGCTCGAGGCCTTGGGGCTGCCGAGGTAGCCGAACAGGACCGTCGCACCGTTGACCGTCGTCGTGTGCGTCCACCCCGGCGGCGTCAGCGAGCACTTGCCCTGGGTCTGCGCGATCGCGTTCTTGACCGCGGAGTACGAGGGACGCTTGGAGTCGTCGAGCCTGATCAGGCCGCTTTGCCAGCGGTCGAGGGCCTGCTCGTCGACCAGGTGGAAGAAGCTGAGCGAACGGACGTCGGGATCGCAGCTGACGAAATGCACGATGTCCGAGTAGTACTGCGCCTGAGTTCCCTCGTCGATCGTGACGACGTTCTCCGTGCCTGCATAGAGCTTCTGCAGCGAGGCGGGGATCGCGACCTGCCAGCCCGTCTCGTCGAGGTCGAGCTTGAGGGCGTTGGCTGGTGCCGTCTTGCCGCGCTCCGCGAACACCGGCTGCCCGGTGCCGTTGAAGGCGTCCCAGACGGCCTGCTTGATCCGGTCGAGGTTCGGGATGCCGGCCTTCGGCCACGGATAGCCCTTGAGCGGCGGGTCGTTGTTCTGATTCGGATACGGGTGGAAGCCGAGCTCGTCCATCAGCGGCTTGTTCCGCTTGCTCGCGCGATACGCGAGGCCGAGGTCGTGGAGGAAGCGAACGGGCGAGGTCGAGACGTTGTCCTTCGCGAGCGGGTTGTCGTTTCCGCGCGGCGACAGGCCGACGCCGATCACGTTGATCGAAGGGTTGACCGCCTTGAGCGAGTCGTAGGAAGCCGCCAGCAGCGGCTCGTAAGCGGCACCCGAGAGATCTGCTCCGGTGGAGCTGAACTGCGGCTGCCAAAAGCGCGGCTGGTTGGGCTCGT
>VAXH01000054.1 GCA_005883955.1 Actinomycetota bacterium
GCGGGCGCCTCACCGCAACCGAGGGCTCGACTTTGCGCCCGGGCATCTCCAATAACGGGTTCGAGACGGCGCGGCGGCAAAGCCGCCACGCCTCAAGGTCTGCATCGCGAGCGATGCAGACGCCTGGAACGAAGCAGCGAGCCGGCCTTGCCGGAGGAGAGCCAGCGCGCCGCTTCGCGGTAGCTTCGCCGGCGCTCCCCGCGGAAGAGCAGCAGGCGCAGTCTCACACCGGCGAGCAGCAGCCGCCGGGCCCGTTCCGCCTCGCGTGTGCCGCGATGCTTGGCCAGAAAGCGAAGATGTCCGCGCACGTTTTCGGCGAACAGGCTGCCACCGTGCGAGGCGCCGCCAACGTGGACGGCCGTGGCGCCGGGGAAGAAGAAGACGCGCCACCCCGCCTGGCGGAACCGGTAGCACCAGTCGGTCTCCTCGCTGAACATGAAGAAGTCCTCGTCGAACAAACCGACCTCGTCGGCGGCGTCGCGGCGGACGAGCAGGCAGGCGCCGAAGAGCCAGTCGACCTCGCGCACCTCCTCGTGGTCGAAGCCGCCCTCATAGAACGTATTCAGCACCCGCGACCGCGGCGCCAACTTGCGGAGGAAGAGGTACTCGGTCGCGAGCCGCCAGAGGGTCGGAAACGCGCGCGCAGAGCGCTGCAGCGACCCGTCGGGATTGAGCAGGCGCGGCCCGACAACAGCCGCGTCGGGGTGCTGATCGGCGAAGTAGGCGAGCTGCTCGACAGCGTCACCGACCAGCCAGGCATCCGAGTTCAGCAGCAGGAAGTAGCGACCGGAGGCGAGCCGCATGCCGGCGTTGTTGCCGCCGCCCATGCCGAGGTTCTCCTCCTCGATCAAGCGTGCCTCGGGGAACCGGCGTCGAACGAGCTCGAGCGTCTCGTCGGTCGAACCATGGTCGACGACGATCGTCTCGTAACCGCGGACGCTCTCGAGACAGCGCTGGATCCACTGGGCCGAGTTGTACGTGACGACGACGACCGAGACGTCAGACATCGGGTTGGTGCAGGGGAGCGCGCGGGATGCCGCGGAAGCTCTCCCAAAGGAAGATCGCCAGGCCTGGGAGTGCGAGCGCGATGTTGACGACGAAGAAGAGGAACCCGGTGGCGAAGGCCTTGTCGGCACCGACCCCGAGCTGGCCCAGGAAGCTGACGAAGAAGGTCTCCCGCACGGCGAGCCCATTGACCGTGAACGGCACGAGTAAGACGAGGAAGAGCAGCGGGCCCATCACGTAGTAGGGCCTCGGCGAGAGCTCGACCCCGACTGCCTTCCCGGCCATCCAGATCGCGAGCACGCGAACGGCCTGAACGGCCAGGGTCAGAGCGAAAACACCGACGAGCAGGCCGACGTCGGCCCGGTAGGAGTGGATGCCCTCGTAGACCAAGCGCACGGGCTTCTCGACGCGCATGAAGCGGAGCAGCGGTACCGTCCGCGCCAGCAGAGGCCGCAGCCGGTGCGAGAAGAGCAGCGCCGCCAGAATCAGGGTCGCGACGACGAACGCGCCCTCGACCCAGAGGTAAGCGCCGACGTTGTAGCGCCCGATCGCCAGCGCGAAGCCGACGGCCGCCAGGGTCAGCGTCGCAGCCCCGCCGAGCGCACGCTCGAGCAACACCGAAGCTGCGATCGGCCCGCCGTTGCCCGGATGGCGGCGGGAGGTTTCGTAGATCCGCACCGCATCCCCACCCACCGCGGTCGGCAGCACCTGCCCACCCGTGTAGGCGACGAAGTAGGCACGGACGAGCCACGACAGCCGGTCGCGGATGCCCTTGGCCGCCAGCAGCTGCTGCCACCGCCACGCCATCGGCCAGACGGAGACGACCATGATCGCGACCGCGCCGAGGAAGTAGCCCAGGCTGGCGTGGACGAGGATGTGCGCCGTCCGCCCGACGTCGATCTTCCAGAAGATGTAAGCGGCGCAGAGCCCGGTGACGATCAGCGTCCCGGTGAGTCGAATCGCACGCCGTCTCATGCCGCCATCGAGCGCAAGGGTAACGACGCCGCCCCGCTTCTTTCGGCCGGCCGCGTTCAGGCGGCCAGGCGGCCCGCGGCCAGCTCGCCACCGTCTATCCGCTCGCCGAGGGCGCCTTTCAGCGCCAGATCGTTCAGGTCGACGCCGGTCGCAGCGCGCGCCAGCTCGACCTCGGCCGGGCCGCCCAGACGCGCCGCCAGCTCGATCACCTGAGGACCGTGCTCGGTGATCCGGATTCGCGTCGAGGTCGGGCCCTCGCAAATGCCGAGGACCGCAGCGGCACGTTCTGCCAAACCGGCAATGCCGCCGGGACCGGACAAGGCGTAGAACTCGCCGGCGAGGCTGAACGCCTGAACCGTTACCTCCGGGCCGTCTCCGAGCCACGCGTCGTGAGGGACGCCGGTCTCGTCGAAGCGCTCACGCTGCTTCAGCCACGAGGCCGCCAGCGCCGCCGTCTTCGGATCGAGCGGATGCGGCAGCGCCAGCCTGTGCGCGATGCGTGCGGCGATCCCGACCGACCAGTCGTTGGCCGGCGAGATCACTCCGTCGATGTTCTCTGCCTCGGCGAGGCGGTGGAGCGACGGCTCGTCCTCGAACGAGATCAGCGCCCGCCGGTCCGCGAGCCGGAAGCCCGGCGCGGCGGAATCGCGGTCGACCGCGACGACGAGCAGGCGGCGGTTCGCGTCCACCCGCGGCATTGTCGCGACTGCGCGGGACGGCGCCCTACACAGCCACGTCGAGCACCGGCTGCGCTACCTCCGCCTCACGCCGCCGGCTCGGAATAGCCAGAGCGGCGAGTGCGCCGACACCGACGAGACCGGCACCCACCCAGACCGCCGGCCGCAGCCCGTCGACGAAGTGCTGCGGGGCCCCGTAGCCGCCGTAGTGGGCGAAGATCGAAGCCAGCACGGCAACGCCGAAGACGCCGCCGAGCTCGCGGATTGCGTTGTTGGCGCCGGAGGCCTGGCCTTCCTCCTCGGGACGCACGGCGCTCAGAACCACGTTCGCGACCGGCGCGAAGAACAGCGCCATGCCGATTCCGGACAGGAAGAACGGGGCGACCACGTCCGCGTACGGCATCGTCGGCGAAGAGACCGTCGCGATCCAAGCGAGCCCGACCGCCTGTAGCGCCAGCCCCGCAGCCATCAGCCGCTGGCCGCCGATCCGGTCCGACCAAGCGCCCGCGATCGGGGCGATGAAGATCGGCATCGCCGTCCACGGCAGGATCCGCAGGCCGGCCTGCAGGGGCGAGTAGCCCTGCACGGTCTGGAAGAACTGAATCAACAGAAAGATCGAGCCGAACATCCCGAAGAACATGAACAGAGAGGAGACGTTCGTGAGCGCGAAAGTCCGGTTGCGGAAGAAGCGCATCGGCAGCATCGGCGCCGGGGCGCGCAGCTCCCACAACACGAACAGTGCCAGCACGACCGCTCCGGCCGCGAGCGAGCCGACGATCTCCGGCGAGCTCCACCCGACCGAGTTGCCGCGCACGAGGCTCCAGACGATTCCGAGCAGGCCCGTGCTCGCGAGCAGAAGTCCGGCGAGGTCGAGGCGGTCAGCGGGTCCGTGCGACTCGCGCAGGCGGACAAACGCCAGCGGGGCGAGCACGAGCCCGATCGGGACGTTGATCCAGAAGATCCACTGCCACGAGAGCCCCTCGACGATCGCGCCGCCGACGAGCGGGCCGATCGCGACCGCAAGCCCGCCGATGCCACCCCAGGCGCCGAGCGCAAGGCCGCGCCTTTCTCTCGGAACGGCCGCGGAGAGGAGCGTCAACGTCAACGGCGTCACGATCGCGCCGCCCACTCCCTGCAGGGCGCGGGCGAGATCCAAGCCTGTCGCGGTCGTCGACAGGGCCGCCACGGCGGAGCCGAGCGTGAAGACGCCGATCCCGATCGAGAACATCAACCGCCGGCCATAGCGGTCGCCGAGTGCGGCGCCCGTCAGCAGGAGCACGGCGAAGGTGAGCGTGTACGCGTTCACCGTCCACTCGAGCTGGGTCAGCGACGCATGCAGGTTGCGCCGGATCACCGGCAGGGCGCTCGTCACCACGAGGTTGTCGAGGGTGACCATGAACAGCGCGACCGAGGTGATCGCGAAGGTCCAAATCGTCTGGCTCCGGCTCTGCATGGTTCCTCCTTGTTCTTGACTAGTCACTTACTTGATCTCCAAAAAAAGAGGGTTCACTCCGGTTTGCAGCCTCGCAGCAACCGCTCAGCCCACGGCTCTTCGGGGTTCTGAAGGCCCATCGAGGCGATCACGTTCAAGAGCATCCCGTTCGCGAAGAATCGGCTGATCGTTTCCGGCGGTAGGTCGGAGACTCGTTCCGCATACGTGACGAGATCTCCGTAGCCGTTGCGGACGACCTCGCGGATCCCCTCGTCCTCGCAGGCTGCGTAGGACTGCATCTGCCCGCGTAGGAACGTCGGGTCCGGAAGCAGCTCGTTGATGTACGCGCTTCCCATCGCTTCGAGCGCTGCTTCGCCGCGCTTCCCTTCCGCTGCTCGTTGAAAGACCTCGAGCGTCTGGCGAAAGCAGCGGTTGATCACCGCCTTGAACAGCTCCTTCTTCGTTCCGAAGAGGCGGAAGACGTACGGCTGCGAGATGCCGGCCTTGGTCGCGATCGCCTCGGTCGAGGCGCCGTCGAGACCGCGCGCGGCGAACTCCTCGAGCGCAGCCTCGAGCACGGCCTCGCGCCGCTCTTCGGCCGACTTGCGCTGAGACGTTATTGCCATCGCTTGTAAGTTACTGCTTACTAACTAGCCGTGTCAAGGCATCGGCAACCCGATCGATGTCTCCGTCGCTCAGCCGTGTGTGGAAGGGCAGAGCGACGGCGCGGTCGAAAACACGGGAGGCGCCCGGAAACTCGCCCTGATCCCGGTAGGCAGTCAGCCTGTGCAGCGCATAGGTTCCGACCTGCGCCTCGATCCCTTGCTCGCGCAGAGCCGCGATTTTGTCCGCCGCACCGTCGACCTGGATCACGTAGGCCTGCCAGCCGTGGACGTCACCCGCGTCCGCTGACGGCGTCTCGACGATGTCACGGAGGCGCTCTGTGTAGCCCTCGGCGATCCGCGTGCGGGCCTCGAGCAGCTCGTCGAGGCGCGCGAGCTGCGGGATCCCGACCGCGCAGAGGATGTCGGAAAGCCGGTAGTTCAGGCCCGCGTGCGCGATCTGGAAGACGCCGTGCGGCTCGATTCCGTGATGGCGTATGCGCCGGATGGCGTCCGCAAGCCCGGCGTCGTCGGTCGTGACGGCCCCGCCCTCGCCGGTCGTGACGATCTTGCGCGGGTGGAACGAAAGGCAGGCGAGCGCGCCGAGGCTGCCGCAGGGCCTGCCCTGACGCTTGCCGCCGAGGGCGCCGGCGGCGTCCTCGAGCACGGACACCCCGTCCGGCAGCTGCTCGACCCGCATCGGCCGGCCGAAGAGGTCAACCGCGATGATCGCCTTCGTCCGCGGGCCGACCTCGATCTTTGCCGGGTCGAGATTCATCGTCTCGGGATCGACGTCGACGAGGACGGGCTTCGCCCCGACGAAGGCGACGACGTTCGCGGTCGCGGGGAAGGTGTAGGCCGGAACGAGCACCTCGTCGCCGGGGCCGATCCCGAGCGCGAGCACGGCGACGTGCAGCGCAGCCGTCCCGGACGAGACGACGAGCGCGTGCTCGGTGCCGCAGGCCGCGGCGAGGCCGCGCTCGAACTCCTCGACCCTCGGTCCCATCGTCAGCTGTCCGCTCTCCAGCACCTCGGCGACGGCCTCGGCCTCGGCGGCCCCGACGTCGGGCCACGCGAGCCGGATCAACTCAGTACCGGACTTCGCTCGCGATACCACGCAATCGTCCGTGCC
>VAXH01000032.1:0-405 GCA_005883955.1 Actinomycetota bacterium
GTAGGTGGCGCTTGTGATGGTCGGATCGGTGACGTATGGACTGCTGCCCGGACCGATAGCTCCGGACGCCGGCGCCGCGACAACGACTGCAAGGAGCGCACTTCCGACGGCGAGGGTGAGGATCGTGCGTTTCATGTTTTGTCCCCTTTTCCCGTGCAGCGTTGGAGTTACCGCCAGAGAAAGCGCCACAAGCCCGAGCGGCCGAGCGTCCGGCCAACGAGTTTGTTCTTCGCCCGCCGCGTGATCCGCTTTCGGTTACCCGAGGCGAGTGTCTCGATGTCGTTGGTGATCCGCGCGCTGCGGTAGAGGCTCCTAACGAGTCTGCTCATGTGGTCCGTAAGGACGTTCGCAACGCACCGGCGCTGCCGCAGCGGACGTAGATCGGCCACCGACCCGGCGTCGTGC
>VAXH01000032.1:513-11478 GCA_005883955.1 Actinomycetota bacterium
ATGACGCACCCGCCGAGCCAGCGATAAGGCTGGCCGCAAGAACCGCCGCGAGCGTGCCAAGAAATCTGCGTTTCATTTTGTGACCCATCCTCGCTGACGACACATCCGATACTGGCACCGAGGCCGCGTGAACTCAAGGGCAGAAAATCAGCGCGCTTGAACGAGGATCAATGCGGGCCGGAGAGCAAGTCGAACGCCGCGCGCTTCCTACGATCCGGCCCGCACCCGACGATAACGGCGCCTGCGGGTTGTCCGCCCAGACGCTCTTTAGGCCGCGTCCTCAACGACCATGCGCTCGTGAGCAACGGCGGCTCGGCAGGGGTGCCGTCTGCAGCCTCCAACCTGAACAGAAAAGCGATTCGGTCTCGGGTTCGAGTCCCTTCCCCGGCACCTCCTGCTAGCGCGGGGCCGTGATCTTCATCGGCTGATTGAAGTTCGTGTAGCGGTGGTGCATGAAGTGCGCTGCGGCGGTCATCTTCAGCTCCAGCGGGCGGTGCGTGCTCGGATCCACTGCCAGCTCGAACCAGCCCGGTAGGCGCGGGTCGAAGAAGCTGACCATTCGAGCACGGCGGCCGCCGACCCTTGTCCAACCGAGCGCTCGTGCGTTCAGCCAGCGCGGGCCCCACTCCGCCCCTGGGAGCTGAAGAGGTGTCGTCGTCGAATGGACGAGCGGTCCTTTGCCGTTGGCGTCCCACCGCTGCGCGCCGATCACGACTGCCCGGGATCCCGCCGAGGTGACGTAGGTCAGCCGATCGGGCGCGACGATGCGAAAGATCGTCGAGAGCTTGTCGCGGGGGCTGGATGCCAGGCGCTCGTGGATCATCAGGCTCCGCAGGCTCGCAAAGGCGCGGCGCGCCTCGGACACGAGCCGGCTCGCGGGCTGCGTGCGGCCCGGGATCGCAAAGGCGACCGGGCCTGAGCCGAGCAGAACAGTGATACGGGGCGCGGCGATTCGTGCGTCGGCCCGGTAACACCCGGGCCCGCAGGGGGTCGCACCGAAGGTCCTGCCCAGCGCACGGAAGGCGACCGAGAGCCCGTCGACGCCGTTCTCGTCGGGGCCGAGCACGGTCGCCTGGAACCTGCCGCCGGGCATGATCGCGAGGCCGACCGCGCGGTCGCCCGATTCCCCGGCGAGCACGGTTGCACCCGGCGGAGGGTCGGTGATCGGCTGCGGCGCCTGCGGAGCTGCGACCGCGCGGGAGAGCTGGCGACCCGGGGCGAGGTCGGTCAGGAAGGCAACCGCGACCACCAGTCCCGCGAGCAGGACGAGCTCGATCGCGACGTTCCGGCGCAAAGCCTCGAGCCGCAGCTTCGGCACCAGCCGCGAGCGGTTGAGCCAGCCGAGCGAGACCAGCAGAGCCAGCAGGCCCGTCTTGACGACGAGCGCCCGCCCGTAGCCCGAGCTCCAGAGCTGACTCACGGCGGAAAGCTCCGAGAGCGCCCGGATCAGCCCCGTCACGGCGATCACCGCGACCGAGGCGAGCGCGATCGCAGACAGCCGCGGCACGAGCGCCGCGCTGAATCGAGCACGCTGTTCGGGCGAAAGCTTGCGCGCCGCGCGAGGCAGCCCGATCGCCAGAGCGAGCAGCCCGCCAATCCACATCGAAGCCGCGCCGACGTGCAGGATGTCGGCGGCGACATTCAGCGGTCGCGGCCACTGCCCACGGTCGAGCGCGTGCCCTGCGACCGACGGAATGGGGAGGAGGGCAAGCGCGCAGACGAAGGCGCCGCGCCCGAGCCTGCGGTCGACGAGCGCGATCCCCGACAGGGTCGCGCCGATGACCGCGACGATCCCGCCGATCTCGTAAGCGAGCCCGAAGCGGGTCGTCCCCGGGTCGTGATGCGGGATCAGCGATGAGGCGCCGAGGAACGCGAGGAGGAAGCCGGAGAACACGAGCGGCCAGAGGGCGCGTTCGTCTTGGTCTGTGCCCGCCGCACGAAGCGCCGGACGCCACGCGAGCGGCATGAAGAGTGCGACGCCGACGGCAATGAGCAGCCCGGCGAAGAAGAACCAGCGGGAGATCACGGTGCGGGTGAGGTTCGTGCCCCCCGCCGACAGGGCTGCGCTCGGCGGCGCGCGTCCCGCGCCGACGGCGAACGCGAACACGCCGTCGACCGTATGTCCGTCGTCGGAGAGCACCCTCCACCGCACCGTGTAGTCGCCGTCGCGAAGCTTCTGAAGCGGGATCGTGATGGCGCGGCCGCTCGCGCGCGGTTTCCCTGCGATAACCGGGCGCTTGCCGGAGTTCGCGACGACCGTCGTCCCGCCGAGGACGCGAACGGTGTCGTCGAAGCGGATTGTCACCCGTGGTGGTGCGCTCGCCAGGACGGCGCCGTCGCCCGGAGTGGTCGATACGAGCCTCGCGTGCGCCCAGGCCGGCGGTGCCGCCGCCGCGGCCGCCAACAGCGCCGCGGCCGCGGCGAGGGTGCGTGTCCATCGCGTCAAGGTCTCGTCAGAAAGTTTCGTGGTGGCGCCAAAAACGGTTCGCCGCCACCGCATCTTGCCCGCACCTACACTCCTCGGGATGGCCGAAGTGCAGGACGTTTCGCACGATTTGGGGCACCTGGAGTGGGAAACGCCCCTCTTCAACCAGGCGATCACGCAGTTCGAGCAGGCGCTTCCGCACGCCGCCGTCGGGGATGCCGTGGCCGAGCGGCTCCGCTTCCCCGAGCGCTCCCTCGTCGTCAGCGTCCCTGTCCGGCTCGACGACGGACGCTGGCGGGTGTTTCCGGGCTACCGCGTCCAGCACTCGAGCGTGCTCGGCCCGACGAAGGGCGGGGTTCGCTATGACCCGGAAGTCGACCTCGGCGAGTGCGCGGCGCTGGCGATGTGGATGACCTGGAAGTGCGCGCTGCTGCGGCTCCCTTACGGGGGCGCCAAGGGCGGCATCCGCTGCAATCCTCGTGCGCTGTCGCTGAACGAGCTGCAGGCGCTCACACGCCGCTTCACGTCTGAGCTCCTGCCGGTGCTCGGCCCCCAGCAAGACATTCCCGCGCCGGACATGGCCACCAACGAGCAGACGATGGCCTGGATCATGGACACCTACTCGATGCAGGTCGGATACGCCGTGCCCGAGATCGTCACCGGGAAGCCGATCTCGCTCGGCGGCTCGCTCTTTCGCCATGAGGCCACGGGCGCCGGCGTCGTGATGGTTATCGAGCGCTGCTTTCAGAAGCTCGGAACGCCGCTCGCCGGCCAGCGCTGCGTCGTCCAGGGGTTCGGGAACGTCGGTGGGATCGCAGCGGGAGAACTGCACGACCGCGGCGCTCTCGTAGTGGCGGTCTCTGACCTATCCGGAGGAGTCCACCACGAGGGCGGGCTCGACATCTCGGCGCTGCGCTCCTACGCCGAGGCGAACGGCTCGCTTGCAGGTTACGACAGCGGGGAGCGGGTCAGCAACGAGGAGCTGTTGGAGCTCCCCTGCGACATCCTCGTGCTGGCGGCGCGCGAGGACCAGGTAACCGGCGAGAACGCGGGGCGGATCCAGGCGCGAGTGGTCGCCGAGGGCGCCAACGGTCCGACATCCGTCGAGGCCGATGCGATCCTCGGCGAGCGGGGCATCCTCGTTCTGCCCGACGTGCTCACGAATGCCGGCGGCGTCACCGTCTCGTACTTCGAGTGGGTACAGGACATCGGCCGGCTGTTCTGGGACCGGAACGAGATCCGCGCCAAGCTCGCCGACAAGCTCGCCGACGCCTTCGACCGCGTTTGGCGCCTCGCGGAAGAGCAGGGGCTCTCGCTACGCAGCGCCGCACTCGTCGCCGGCATCCGCGAGGTCGGCGCGGCACTCACTTCCCGCGGCATCTACCCGTGACCGACCGGGTCCGAGACGCGATGGTCCCCGAGCCGCGCACGCTCGGCGGCAACTCGCCAGCGCAGGAGGCCGGCGAGCTGCTGTCGCGGCCGGAGGTCAGGGCCGTGTTCGTCTGCGAGGACGAGCAGCTCGTCGGCGTCGTTACCCGCGGGACGCTCGTGCGCGACGTGGTCGCCGCAGGGCGGGATCCTGCGACGACGCCGGTGCGCGAGATCGCCGAGCCGCCGCGACACACGCTCGATCCCGAGTTGCCGCTCGACGAGGCCTTTCGCTTCCTCGAGGACGAGGATCTCGAGCGCGTGCCGGTGACCGAGGACGGCCGGCTCGTGGGCGTCCTCTCGCGGAGCGCGCTGCAGCGCCGGCTGGCCGAGGATGAGCCGCCGCCTCTGGACGAGGATCCCGGAACCGCCTACTAACAGCAGGTGTAGGCGCCGGGAGGCGCCGCGCCTTCTTCGGGCTCCGGGAGCAGCGCGGCCTCGAGCGCGGCGCCGTCGAGGATGTCGCGCTCGCTCGCCTCGAGGGCATCGAGACCGAAATGGTCGAGGACCTCGCGCAGGATCACTGTGCCGGCGATGATCACCGGTGCCCGGTCGGGATCGAGTGCCGGGACCTCGCGGCGCTCCGCGAGTGGCAGTACTGCGAGGCGTTCGAGCTGCGTCTGCACTCCTTCGCGCGAGAGGCAGTGGCCGTGTACTTGGTCGGGGTCGTACGCCGCGAGCCCGAGATCGAGCGCGGTGATCGAGGTGATCGTCCCGGCGACGCCGATCGCGGTTCGTGGGCGCATGTCGGCCGGGACCCGTTCCGCGAGCAGCTCGCGCACCGCCGCGCCGCACGCATCGAGCTCCTCGTCGCTCGGCGGATCCGAGTGGAGGAACCGCTCCGTCAGGCGGACGCCTCCGATGTCGAGGCTGTCGTGGAGGCAGAGGCCGTCCGGGCCGCCGACGACGAGCTCGGTCGAGCCGCCGCCGATGTCGATCACAAGCGTGTCCTCGGCCACCTCTCGCCCCGCCGAGACGCCCCGGAAGGTGAGCTGGGCCTCGTCGTGCCCGGAGAGCAATCGCGTCTGGAAGCCGTAGCTCCACTCAACCTCGCCGAGGAAGGCCTCGCCGTTCTCGGCGTCGCGAATCGCGCTGGTCGCGACCGCGAGCGTGCGCTCGGCGCCGAGCCACTCGGCCTCGCGCCGGAAGTCCGTGAGCACGTTGCGAACCCGGGCAATCGGGGCGGGGAGGAGGCGCTTGCGCTCGTCGACGCCCTCGCCGAGGCGCGTGATCTTCAGCCGTCTGGCGACCTCGTCCAGCCGCCCGTCCTCGACGTCGGCGACGAGCAGTCGCGTGGAGTTGGTGCCGAGATCGACGGCGGCGACGCGCACCTCGAGAGGCTACGCGCTGCCGGCGGCCTTACACTTTTCGCTCGTCCTCTTCGCCCGCGCGGATGCAGGGCTGGATGTCGCAGAGCAGGTCCATGATAAGGCCCTGCTACAAGTGACATCTGCGGGCAGGTGAGCCTCCCTGAGCCGCGCTATACTCCGCCCTGCGACGCGGGGTGGAGCAGTCAGGTAGCTCGCCGGGCTCATAACCCGGAGGTCGCAGGTTCAAATCCTGCCCCCGCTACTGCGGAAGGCCCTGGAAACGGGGCTTTTCGCTTCTCTCGGTGTTGACGCGAGCTCAAACTTTTGCCGAAACTTTTGCCTTTGATCGCGAGTGGGGGTCACGTAAGCGGTGCTGAAAATCAGAACCAAGCGTGGAATGGTCTCCCTCGGCGATCAGCAAACTGAGGAGCTTCGGCGGCGGCTGCGAGACGACCCGGCTGCCAGGTCGGCAGAAGCGACGATCGCCGTTTCCCAGAATGCGACTACGAGCGTCACCTTGACCCCACCTGAAACGGCGGCAGTGCTCGGCGTGCTCAACGCTTGGGTAACCGAGGTGGGGCCAGGAGCGACCGGGGCGGGACTGGCTGAGTTGCGAGACGCCCTTGCAGGAGAGCTCGAGCGCTAAATGCGAGCGACCTAAATCAGCCCCGGTGCACCCCTATCTTCGATAGGCCGTCTTGCCGGTAAAGATGAGTCCGTCGGCTCATTGAACGGGCGACGGACCGTTGCGAGACTTCGCCGAGTCGGTCGCCGATAGGGGGGTGGGAAATGGGTTTGATCCGTAAGTCTCTTGCCGTCGGGACGCTTGGCGTAGTTCACGGCAGCAGTAAGAAGCAGCGTGTCGCTAAGGCGACCTTGAAAAGCACCCAGGCAGGCGCTGCTGCGGTAGCCGATGCGAACCGGCTCGCCGCGCAGCAAGCCGCTGACGAGCGCGAGTTCCGGTATGCGACGGATCCGGTATATCGGAAGTACATCGACGATAAGCAGGCCGCCGAGGAGTCCTTGCGGCGGGCAAGCGCTGAGCAAGCTGCTAAGGCCGCTCGCTTGAAGAGAGAGCGGAGGAGGCAGCGATGGGACGCGGCCAAGGGCGCCCTCCGCCGGCCCGCATCCACCAGCGTCAATGGGAACGGAAACGCCGCGGCTCCTCAGGCATACGCTGCACGTGCGCAAGCCGAGTTCGAGCGCGGCGATGACGGCGCTGCGCTGAAAGAAATTGATGCGGGTCGGAAGTTGGCCTTGAAGCGTCGAGACGTCGACGCTCTTCATACGCTTCTGTTGACGACCCGAGCATTGGCCGGGCACCCCGAGAAGGCGACGGGCGCCAAGCTGAAGCGCATCGAGTACGCGCTTTCTCAGAACATTGCGCAGGTCAATCGCATAAAAACGCGCAGCTAACGTTGATTCCCTGCGACGCGAAGCGTCGCGTGCCTCAGAACCATAAACCCGAAGGCCGCAGGTTCAAATCCTGCCCCCCGCGACTGCGGAAGGCCCTGGAGACGAGGCGTTTCGCTTCTCATGGAAGCTTGCGAGGCGGAAACTTCTGCCCGAAGTTTTGCCTCTACTAGATCGTCGCTCCTTACTTGCGTCCGCTGGTGACTTTGAATCATGGAGAGAGGAAAGTGTAAGGTAGCGAACATACGTTCGGTCAGCCGATTCGAACCTTTAGCTATTGATCGACCTAAAGGCAACTAAAGTTGGCACGTGCCGAAGGAATTCAATGAGATCCGCGACCCCGTCCATGGGTTCGTTGAAGCCGATCCATTTGCGTTTCGGCGCTTCGGTTGTCTTGCTCTCCACGCCGCGCGGGGCCGCCCGATTTTTGAGGTGGCGCGTCTCCCAGATCGCGTCGGGTCGGGTCGCCGAACTGGACGAAATTCTGCGTCGCCTGGCAGATGGCGGGTGCTGTTCGTACCGGGCGCGATCCGGCGGTCTGTAGAGGTCGCCGAACCGGTCCATCGTGTAGCGCTTTACCGGTTGTGATCTTGACCAGGTTGGCAAGGGTTTCGTAGACCGCGACCGCGTCTACCTCGGTCAAGTGCGAGTACAGGAGGAGGGCCAGCCGAAGCCTCGCGGCGTCGGTGAGCCGCGGTCGGAGTCTCAACCGACGCCTGACCAGGTCGGTGAGCCGCAGCTGGATCAGCGAGATGACGTCGTTGAGCAGCTGCTGGGTCTCGCGAAGCGGGTCCCAGCCGAACGCCTCGACCCCCGCGAACGCGAAGGAGAGCGCACGCGTACTCAAATTCGTCGGCGGCCTTCGCTCGCACGAAGAGCCCATCGATGATCTCGGTTAGCCGTTGCTCGGTCACGTCCGAACGGTAGACAACCTGCCCATGAAAACGGACGCCCGCCCTGGCTCCTGTCGCCCTTCATACGGAAGGCGACAAATCCGGCAGGACGCCGCGTGAGGAGGGACCGAAACTCAGCTAGTGGGAGAAGCGCTCCGGTTGCCGAGCAAATTCGCCGGCGCAGGTAAGCGAGCAGAAGAAGTAGGCAGCGTCCTGGTAGGTGAGCCTTCCAGCTGCACGATCAGGATCGACCGCCATGCGGCAGACAGGATCGATTGGGAGCCTTCCGTCGACGGCTTCACCGATTCGGACTGCTGCAAAAATCTCGACTGAATCGGTGACGTTGCGCAGCTCCTGTCTTCCACGCGATTCGTAAAGCACCCCGGGGAGGTTGGGTACCAGGGCCGCGGTAGATCCGCTTACGAGCACTTCACCACCGCTGGCAAGTGCCGAGACCCTCGCTGCGAGATTGACCGCGGCACCGAAGTAGTCGCCATCCCTTTCAACGGCCGTTCCGTGGTGCAAGCCGACTCTTACGGCTGGTACTCCATGGTTGCGCATCATCTCGTCCGCGATTCGGAGCCCGAGCAGGATCGCGTTAGCGGGGTCCGGAATCCGCAGCATCAACGCGTCGCCGATGGTCTTTACGAGTTGACCCCCGATGACTGGCAGCTCGCTGTTCACGGTGTCCCTGAATCCATCGACGAACACGAGCGCCTCGCTGTCTCCGTGGGCCTCGGTCAACGCCGTAAAACCCGCGATGTCTGCGAAAGCGAAAGTTGCTGCCGTATCCGTCATCGCGTACTGCGTTCGGGGGAGCGGTCGCGTTGGGCTGGTGCGAACGTCGCAATCTGGGGCGCGATGAACTCGGCGTCGTCTTTGATCCAGCCGAGTAGCGCCGAGCCGCGTGTGTGCTGCCATGTGAGGCCTAGGAAGTAGAGGCCTGGAACGTGCGTAACCCCCCGCTTGTGGCGAACGAGCCCTTCGGCGTCGAAGACGGGAAGGTCGATCCACGAATAATCGGGTTGGTATCCGGTGCTCCAGATCACCGCGTCCATCTCAAGCTCACTCCCGTCGGCGAATTGGACGGTTCGGCCCGAGGCGCTGGCCGCCCGCGGCTTGAGCTCGACGCCGAGGCGTCCGAGTTGGCGCGGGCTCGAGCCGATCAGCGTGTCTCGGTGTTGCAGCTTGCGCCCGAGCCGTGACTCCACCGTGGTCGCGAGAAGCCGCGACTTCGTCAGCCACCAGAAAAGGTCGCGACCGAGCAGCCGCTGGGGCAACGGCTTCTGCTGGGATCCGACCGAGAGATAGACCTTGTGCGTTGCGGCGAGTTCCTTCGCGATCTGGAATCCCGTGTTGCCGCCCCCCACGACGAGGACCACTCCCTGCGGAACATCGCTCGGCTTGTGATAGCCGGTGCTGTGTGTCTGGAAGATCTCAGGCGCGAGTTGGTCCGCGAGCTGCGGCACGTAAGAGGCCTGAAAAGGCCCGGTTGCGACGACGACCTGATCGGCTTTGGTCGTCCGGCCGTCAACTTCAAGGAGAAATCGGCCGTCGTCGGACGTGAGTCTCCGTACGTTGCTGTTCAGCTCGGTGGGAAGGTCGAACGTCTCTGCGTACTGATCCAGATACAGGATCACCTCGTCCCGGCCCGGGTAGCCCTCAGGATCGCCCGGGAACGGAAGCCCCGGCAAGCCGCTGTAGCGCCGGGGCGTAAACAGGGTCAGCGACTCCCAGCGATCCCGCCAGGCTGAGCCAATTGAGTCCGCGCGCTCGAGGATTACGAACCGCTTACCTTGGCGTGCGAGGAAATAGCCCATCGCGACGTCGAGCAAAAGAACTCAGCGGACGACTTCGAAGTGCGCCATCATCCCCATCGCGTGATGCTCGAGGATGTGGCAGTGGTACATCCACTGACCGGGACGATCGTCCGGGAGCCACGCGATCCGCAGTCGGCTCTTTTTCGGCACATTGACCGTGTCTTCCCAAGAGACCACCTGCGGGGGCTCGCCGTCGACGTCGAGGACCTGGAAGAAGAAGCCGTGCAGATGGAACGGGTGGTCGCTCCCCGTTTCGTTCACAAGCTCCCAGACCTGAAGCTCGCCCACCCGCACCGGATCGTCGCGCTGGGCGTGGCCGCCATGCATGAGCGCCTTCATGTCGATTGTCCGGGTCGGCTCGGTACCCGCGCTCGCGAGCGGCTCGATCGGGATCCAAGAACCAAGCGCCGTCACTCGCGAAGGGGCGCTCGGGCCGACGCGGACCGTGGCGAACCGTTCCCGCTCGGACTCGCCCTGCCCCCGGTCGTACGGAAGCGCTTCGATCTCGATCCGCTCGTCCTCGTTGAAGGGGCCGACCGCCAGTTCGACGCGCTCGCCCGGTGTGACTAGAACCTCCTTTGCCTCGCGCGGCTCGGACAGCAAGCCGGCGTCTGTGCCGATGATCGAGAACGGCCGCCCGCCAATGGAGAGCCGGACGTACTTGGTGTTGGCCGCGTTCACGATCCGCCAGCGTTCGACCTGACCGCCCGCGATCTCTAGCTCGGGCTCCTGGCGCCCGTTCACGAGCCGGATCTCGCCTTCGCGCCCGGCGTGATGCTCGTGAGAGTCGCCGAAGGGCGAGACGTTGCCCTCGGCATCGAGCTTCAGATCATCCAAAAGCACCACTCGCTCGCGATCGAGCTTCGGCTCGTCCGCACCGCGCACGATCAAGGGCCCGTAGAGGCCGCGCTCGATCTGCTCGGTCTCGTTCGTGTGCGAGTGGTACCAGAAGGTTCCGGCGTCCGGAACGACGAAGCGGTAGGTGAACGTCTCGCCCGGCTCGACGGCTCGCTGAACCGCTCCGGTTCCATCCATGTCAGCCGGAAGGCGGATGCCGTGCCAGTGAACCGTCGTGGCCTGCGGCAGGCTGTTCTTCAGACGCACTTCGATTGTGTCGCCTACGTTCGCCTCGATCGTGGGGCCGGGGACCTCACCGTTGAACGCAAACCCGGGGATGGTTCGGCCCGGAGCGAACTCCCAGGGGACTTCCTGCGCGTCTAGCTCGACGGAGACAACGTCCGGCACGTCGTCAGCCTAACCCGGCTGAGAGTATGCCGCCACGTCGCGTTTGGTCTGTCGCCCTAGATAGGGAAGGCGACCAATGCAAGGCGACAAGTACTGCGCGATGACTCCGACCGGGGCCATGTTTCTTGAGCGAATGGCCCCGCAGATCGCGCCGGTCTAACGCTTCAATCTCCCAGTCTGGGGGAAATTCTCCGCTGATTCCGCACAGCCAAGCCCTTTGACCAATCGTGCAGACTGGATGAAACGATTGTTTCCCGGCGCGATCTGGAGCCGGCGCCCGCCTCAAAAAACTCGGGTCCCGGTGGCAGGTGATGGAGCCATCCTCGCCGGACTGTTCTGGCGTGAGGACGTTCGCTCAGGCGAGCCTCCGAACGCCGGGCGCTTGGCCGCTCAGCACTGCACGTCTCCGGGCGGAGTATGTTCAAAAGCAT
>VAXH01000055.1 GCA_005883955.1 Actinomycetota bacterium
ACGACGAACCGCGCGCGGCGCAGGGGCAACTCAGCCCCGGCGGTGCGCAGGACGGCGAAGACGAGTCCGATCAACAGCACCATCAGGCCGCCGAGCATGTTCAACTGGGCGTGCAGGTTGACGATCACGTCGCCGGCCTCGCCCCCTCGGTCGAGAAGCTCGTTGACGGCCGGAAATGCCTGTACGGGCCCCTGCAGCGTCCCGAGCGCGAGCGCGCCGCAGCCGGCGAGAACGAATGGCCTGAGGGGGCCACCCGAGCGCCACACCGAGCGCGCCATCACCGCCAGCAACAACCAGAAGGCCGCGAACATCGCGATCCCGGCGGCCATGATCAGGAAGGGATGCAACGGCGTCGCCTCCTCCGCCTGCTCAGGGGTCAGGCCCCGGTGGACGACGAGTCGGCCCTCGTGGAGGCCCAGGTAGAGGGTCACCGCATAGAAGGCGAGCGAGCCGCCGAGAAGCGCATAGAAGCAGCGGTCCACGAGCCGGCGAGAGGGCTCGACGCCGCCGGCCGACCCGACGAGCGCGAACAGCGAGCCGGCGACGAGCATCGTCAGGCCGGTGACGAGATTGACGTGGGCGTGGCTGATCGGATCGATCCACTCACCCGCGTGGCCGGCCTTGTAGAGCCAGTCCGCGTTGGCAGGCTGCACCTGGATCACGCCCTGGACCGTTCCGACTGTCAGCGCCGCCGCACCGGTGGCGAAGAACTTCCAAAGATGCCACTGCGGCTTCCGCACCTTGACGAGCCTCGACTGGAAGATCGTCAGTGCGACGTTGGTCGCGAAGCACCAGTAGCCGAGCCCCATCACGCCGGCCCCGATCCCGGTCGGCACCTTGTACCACTTGCCCATCTGTTCCTTCGCGAGCTGATAGTCCCAGCCGTGCTCGACCAGCCGGCCGATCGCGACCCCGTTCCCGATCAGCGAGACGTAGAAGACGAAGAGCCCGACGACCGTGAACCAGAAGGCGCACTGGGCGAGGCCCTCGCTCGCGAGCGGCCGGGCGACGATCCTCGGCAGCACGAGCCAGCAGAGGCCGGTCGCGAGCAGCGTGCCGCCGCCGACGATCATCACGTGCGTGTTGGAGAGGTCGCGCACGAGGTGCCCGGCGTAGCCGGTTCGCGCCAGGTACGCGCCCATCCAAGGCAGGTTCTTGACGACCATGTGCAGCGAGCCGAGGACGAGGAAGAAGCCGCCCGCGAGGAAGTACTTGGCGGTCTTGCGGTCGTGAGCGCCGAGCTCGTCTTCCGGATACGGCTCGGTGCGCACCGGCGGCGCCTTGCCCGGGACGAACCTGAACATGGCGGCGAGGACGACCGCGAAGAAGCCGACGTAGGTCAGGAACTGGAGCGAGGTGAGGTGCTTGACGTACAAGCGGCCTCGCCGGCCTAGCGGAGGCCGGGTTCCAGGAAGAACACGATCAGCGTCCAGCCGAGGTAGAAGATGGCCAACGCCGCGAGGATGATCCAGGCGCGAATGATCGCCCCTCGGGAATGGCGTACGTCCTCGCCGATGTCGCGATAGCCGACGAGCGGGCGCGCCGGGCTCTGACGGCGCTCAGGCTCTTGCGCGGCCATCAGAAGATCTTCTCCATCACGAGCGTTGGCTGAGCGGTGATCCTCGCCACGTCGGCGAGCATCCGCTCGAACGTATAGCCGCGCTCGAGGAAGGCCTCGAGCTGCTCGGGCGTGTCCCAGGTCGTGTAGCAGTGAATCCGCACGGCGCCTTCGGCCTCGGCGTGGACGAAGGCCTCGAGCTTCTGGCAGCCGGGGTACTCCTGTACGTGACCCTTGAGCGTCTGCATCGAGCCGAAGACGTTCGGCCACGCGTCGGCGGGAATCGCCGCGATCGTCAGCGACGACCAGGAGACGTACGGCAGGACGGAGGGAGCCGGAGTCTCGGTCGCCGCCATCAGAACTTCTGCCCCCAGATCAAGTGGCCGACGATTAGCACGACCGCCCAAGCAGCGATGATCACGCAGAAGAGCACGAAGAAGAGCGTCGCCGGCCCGGCCAGCTCGGACGTGTAGCCGCCGAACTGATCCACCGGATAAAGCGCGGCGCGCTGGCGCGTCGAGCGGTACTGCCAGAGCCAGAGGATGATGATCAGGGCCAGCGCGATCAGAAAGCCCCAGAGCCACGCGAGATCGAGCCAGCGCACGTGCCAGGTCGCCGGCACCTGCATCGTCTGCTGGTGCGACTGTAGGTACTCGTAGTACTGGTGCGCCTTCGCTGGCGAGTCGCCCCTAGGCATCCCCATCGAACCACTCCTCCTCGTCAAACGCCCACTCGGGCGTGTAGTAGTCCTCTTCCTGGACGAGCAGCGGGATCCCGCCCATCCGGTCGAGCTCCTGGAAGTGCCCGGCCTTCCATGCGGCCAGGAACGCGACGACCGCGAGCCCCGAGAAGATGAAGAACGTGTCCATCATCCAGTCGGCCATCACCCAGCGCGACTGCTTGGTCTCCGGCTGGTCGTGGGCGAGCGCGACCGCCGGGAAGGCGAGCGCACCGAGCCAGACGAAGAGGAGGGCCGCTAAGCGAATCATTGCTGCCCCGACACGGTCGGCGGGATCGCCTTCTGCGACTCGGGCGGCAGCTTCTCGCCGCGCGCCTTGGCCTCCCTCCAGGCCCGGTTGAGCATGTCCTCGTAGAGCGCCTTGATCCCGTTCGCGGCATCCTGCAACGACAAGCGCGTGTGCGCCTGGTTGTTCAGCGTCAGATGATCGCTCGGCGCGAGGCCCGGGAAGACCCGCATCGCCTCCTGCATGTAAGGGTCCTGGCTCGCCTTCTTCTCGAAGGAGACGTTGCCGATCAGCTTCTGGTGGGAGTTCGTCCACGCGATCAGCTCCTTCGAGGGCTGCCAGACGATGTAGTCCTTAGGCTCGGGACTCCGGTACGGCTTCAGGGTTCCGTTCGGAATCGTCTTGAGGAAAAGGACGACCCGCCAGATGTCGTCGACGGAGAGCCGCTCGCCGAAGTTCTCCATCGCGGTTCCCGGCCAGCCCCGCAGGATCCGGTAGTAGAAGTCACCAGGGCCGGTGTCGCCGCCTCAGCAGGCGTCGTCTGCATCCGTGAAGTCGGCCGGCGGCGGCGAGAGGAAGCTCGCCCCCGGCCCCTTGCCGTCGCCCTTCAGCCCGTGGCAGCCGACGCAGCGCTCGAGGAAGACCTCCTTCCCGCGCAGGAGGTTGCCCTCGGTCACCGGTAGCGGGTCGCCGGCGAGCCAGTAGCTGCGATCGATCTGGACAAGGTTGGGCGCCTCCTCGAGCTGGCCGTCCTTGGGAGTGAGCTTGCTGTCGGGCAATCCGGAGACGATCGGCTTGTGTGCGC
>VAXH01000064.1 GCA_005883955.1 Actinomycetota bacterium
GATCGGATCGCCGAGCTGCTGGGCGCCGAGCGGCTGGCCGTTTACTTGCTGGAGCCCGACCAGGACCGGCTGCTCGAGGCCGCAGGGCGAGGGCTTGCCGGACCGCACACGCGCGTGGCCGAGCGCCTGATCGAGCTCGCGAGAGGCCCGCTACGAGGGCGGGAGGCGATGCTGATCGACGACGCGGGGACGGATCTGCGCCTCGCGTCGGTCCGTGAGCAGCTCGCCGAAACGGGGATCGAGGCCGCCGTTGGGCTTCCGCTCCGCGTCCGCGAGGACCTGATCGGCCTTCTTGCCGTCTACCCGCCGAGCGGACGAACGCTGACGCCGGACGAGCTCGCACTGGTGACCGCGCTCGCCGCACAGCTCGCGGTCGCCGTCCAGAACGCACGGCTCCACGAGCAGCTGAAACGGCGCGATGCCGAAAGGCGCGAAGCGCTCGAGGCCGAGCAGCAGACGTCGCGCACGCTGCGCTCCCTCTACGAGATCTCGCGGACGTTTGCCCAGAGCCTCTCGCTCGAGACGACGCTCGAGGCCCTGGTGCGAACGTTCACGGAGCTACTCGGACTCGACGCCGTCGGGATCCGGATGCCCGACGAGCGTGGCGAGGCTCTCCTCACCCAGGCCCTCCACGTTCGCGACGAGCGGATGACCGAAGCGGTCACGACCATCCTGCAGCGGCCCCAGCCGCTCTCGCCTCGGCTCCGCGGCCTCCTTGCGGGCGGTCGGCCGCTGCTGCTCGATCCCCGGATCGCTACTGAGCTCGGGGGGGCCTACGGTTTGCTCGTCCCGTTCCTCGAACGCGGCTCGACGACGGCGATCATCCCGGTCTCGACCCCTGCGGAGGTCCTCGGCACGGTCACGCTGGTGTCGCTCGATCCGGGTCGGCCGCTTGGCGAGGCCGACCTCGAGCTCGCGCTCTCGGTTGCCGGCCAGGCGGCGCTCGCACTCGAGAATGCCCGGCTCTACCAACAACAGCAGCGTTTCGCGGAAACGATGCAGCGGTCGCTCCTCCCGCGCGTCTATCCCAAGATCGAAGGGATCGAGCTCGGAGATGTGTACGAATCGTCGGCTCGGCTCGATGTCGGCGGCGACGTCTACGACTTCCTCAGGCTCGACGACGGCCGCCTTGCGGTCACACTCGGTGACGTCACCGGACACGGCATAGACGCCGCCGCGGATATGGCGATGGCGAAGTTCGTCTTCCGCTCGCTGGCCCGCGAACATCCGGAGCCCGGCGACTTCCTCGCCGCCGCGAACCACGTGGTCGTGGGCGAGGTCGCTTCGACCAAGTTCATCACGATGCTGTACCTGACGGTCGACCCCGCGACCGGCGCCGTCGCCTGCGGTTGCGCCGGCCACCCGTGGCCGCGGCTCGTCAGCCCAGGTGGCGACGTGGCCGCACTCGAGGTCAACGGGCTCGCGCTTGGAATCGACCCCGATCAGAGCTACGACGCGCTGCGCGAGCAGTTGCCGGTCGGCTGGGCGCTCGTGCTCTACACCGACGGCGTCATCGAAGCTCGTCGCGGCGGCGAGCCCTATGGCGACGAGCGGCTCGACGCCCTGCTGGCAGCGCACGCCGCACTTCCCGCCGCAGAGCTCGCCCGGGCAGTCGTCGACGATTGCCGCGCTTTCACCGGCGGCGACCTCACGGATGACTGCGCGGTCGTCGTCATCCGCAGGACTTGATCCAGCTTCGACGCGGCGCCCGCGTGCTGCGGATCGGCCATCGCGGCGCCGCGGCGCTCGGGCCCGAGAACACCATTGCTGCGTTTCGGCGCGCGGTCGAAGTCGGCGTCGACTTCATCGAGTTCGACATCCTCGACCTCGACGACGGCACGCTCGTGCTCGCCCACTCGGACGAGCTCCTCGAGGTGAGCCACCGCGTCGCCGCCGGGCGGGTCCGGCCGTTGCGGCTCGAGGAGCTTCGTGAGAGTGCGCCCGAGCTGCCGACTCTCGAGCAGGCCCTCGAGTTCTTCGCGAACGAGGAAGTCGGCCTGCACGCCGACGTCAAGAGCCCTCGGCACGGGCGCGAGATCGCCTCGGCGCTCCGCCGCCACGGCCTGATCGAGCGGGCGGTCGCAAGTTCGTTCTGGACGTCCACGCTCCGCGACCTGCGTGCCGAAGAGCCGCAGCTGGCGGTGGGCATCACCTACCCGGAGGATCGCCGCGGGCTCGCGCGCCGGCGGCTGCTGACGCCGCTCGTGCCGGCTGCCGTCGCGGTGCTCGCCAGGGCGGTGCCGCGTCGACTCCCTCGCTGGCTGAAGTCGACGGGCGCGACGGTCGCGATGCTCCACTACGCCGTCCTCTCTCGAGCGGCGGTCGACCGCTGCCACGAGAGCGACGCTGCAGTCTGGGCGTGGACTGTGAACGAGCCGGAACTGCTGGGACGGGTCGTCGACCTCGGCGTCGACGGAGTGATCAGCGACAACCCGCGGCTGTTCCTACAATGACCTGCGTGAGACGGGGAGCGCTTGCAGGAGTTTTGGCGCTGGCGCTCGCCGCCGCAGGCCTGCTGGCCGCCGCGGTCGCCTCCGGCGCGGGGCCGCTCTCGCCTCTCACGACGACGGGAGGCACCGGGACGACCACCACCGTCGGGACTACGGCACCTGAGCCTGTGATCGCAGCCGGTGTCTCGATCGGAGGAGTGCCGGTCGGAGGGTTGACCTCGGCTGATGCCTACGACGCGGTCAATCAATCGTTTTCGCAGCCGCTGGTCATACTCATCCGGAGCCACCGACTCGCCCCACAACCCGCGCAGCTCGGCGCGGTTGCGCGGATCGGCGAAGCGGTCGCCCGAGCCGGGAGTGCCCTGCCGGGGGCCCAGGTCCCGCTCGCGGTCTCGGTGAACGCGGCCCGAGTGCGCGCGTACGTCGGCGTGGTCGCGAAGCGGTTCGATGTGCAGCCGGTCGACGCACAGCTCTTCCTCCGCAATCTTCGCCCCTGGATCGCAAAGCCGGTCGTTGGCCTCAAGCTCTACCGGGCTCGGGCAGAGGCGGCGATCGCCGGGGCGCTGCGCGCGAACAAGCATGGCCCGTTGCACCTTCGGCAGAAGGCGATCCCGCCGGCGACCACCCGCACGAACTTCGGCCCGGTGATCGTGATCCGGCGGGGCTCGAACCGGCTCAATCTCTATCGCGGGATGCGGCCCTGGCGGGTCTTCCCCGTCGCGACCGGCCAGGCGATCTATCCGACCCCACTCGGCCGCTTCCGGATTGTCGTCAAGTGGAGGAACCCGTGGTGGTATCCGCCAAGCTCCCCCTGGGCCGCCGGGCTGAAGCCCATTCCGCCCGGGCCGGGCAACCCACTCGGGACGCGCTGGATGGGTCTGAGCGCGCCGGGCGTCGGCATCCACGGCACGCCAGATGCGGCGTCGATCGGTTACTCGGCCTCGCACGGCTGCATCCGTATGAGGATTCCCGATGCCGAATGGCTCTTCCGGCAGGTCCGGATCGGGACCACCGTGTTCATCGTTTCCGCTTGAGATGAGACCTGTTCGCCTTGGCCTGCAGGCGCTGGCCCTCGCGGGCGTCGCGAGCCTGCTGGCGCTGCTGGTCTGGAAGCTGACGCACGATCCCGGTGGTGGCGTTGCCGCCCAGCTCTCCCAGGGCAAGCGGCCGACCGCGCCCAACTTCACGCTGCCGCGACTCGACGGCAACGGAACGGTCGACCTCGCCGCGATCAAGAAGCCACGCGTGCTCGACTTCTTCGCCTCCTGGTGTTACGCCTGCCCCTACGAGTCGAAGCGGCTCGAGAAGTATTCGCGTGAGTACGGGAACAAGATCGCCTTCGTCGGCGTCAACACGGACGACTTCAGCTCGGACGCGAAACGGTACGTGCGCCGCTACGGGCTCACGTACACGATCGTCCGCGAACAGGGTCGGAAGGTCTTGAACACCTGGGGCGGCCTGCCGATTCCCCGGATCTTCTTTATCGACCGCAGCGGCAAGGTGGTCGGGCAGATGCAGGCCGAGGAGGATCTGCCGCGGTTCCTGAAACAGCTGGCGGCCAACAAGGCATGACGCGTTTCGTCGTTCTTGCTCTGGCCGCGCTGCTGCTCGCACCGGCCGCGTTTGCGAGCGAGCGGCACCCGACGCTGAACGAGCTCGAGAACGAGGTCATGTGCCCCGTTTGCAACACGACGCTCGCGCAGTCGAACTCCGACGCGGCCAAGTCGATCGAGCGAGTGATCCAGGCGCAGATCCGAGCCGGTCGGACGAAGAGCCAGATCGAGGACTTTCTCGTCCAGCAGTACGGCGAGTCGATCCTGGCGGCGCCACCCAAGCACGGCTTCAACATGCTCGCGTGGGTATTGCCGCTGGCCGGGATCGGTGCGGCGGCCTTGATCCTCGGCGTCGCCGCGTGGGGGTGGACACGCGGGCGGTCGGATCCCGAACCTCTCGCCGTGCACTCGTCCAACGGCCAGGGTCCGATCGACCCAGAGCTCGATCGGCGCGTGGACGAAGAACTCGCCCGCTTCGAGTAATGGTTGGGCAGGTTCCGGTGGCCTTCCTCGCGGGGCTGGTGTCTTTCATTGCTCCCTGCGTGCTCCCGCTGGTGCCGGGCTACCTGTCCGCGGTTTCGGCGGTCGAGGCCGGTC
The DNA here is from genome assembly GCA_005883955.1 of Actinomycetota bacterium. Taxonomy (GTDB): domain Bacteria; phylum Actinomycetota; class Thermoleophilia; order Gaiellales; family Gaiellaceae; genus 13-2-20CM-68-14. Next base: position 4,601 of record VAXH01000064.1, read on the forward strand.
GGCTCGGCGAGCCCGGAACGACCAAGCGGGTCTTTCTCGCGAGTCTCCCGTTCGTGGCGGGCTTCACCGTGCTCTTCGTCGCCCTCGGCGCGGGGGCGGGCCTGGTCGGCAACGCCGTCTCGCTGAACTCGACGCGGGTGCAGGCGGTGGCCGGCTTCGTCGTCGTCGTCTTCGGGCTGGCGTTCGTCGGCCTGCTGCCGTTCCCCGAGCGGCTCGTCGCGCCGGGTCTTGTGGGTGGCGCGAGGAGGCGCGGTTCGGGGGCGCTGCTCGGCGCGGCGTTCGCGGTCTGCGCGGCGCCCTGCATGGCGCCGGTGCTCGGGACGATTCTCGTGCTCGCCGGCTCGACGACGACGGTTGCGCGCGGGTCCGTGTTGCTGCTCGCATACTCGCTGGGACTTGCGTTGCCCTTCGTCCTGACCGGAATCGCGTTCTCGCACGTGATGGGACCGTTTCGCTGGCTCCGCGACCACTATGTCGCGATCCGGACCGTAAGCGGCGGGCTCTTGGTCGGGATCGGCCTGCTGCTCTTCTTCGACCGAATCTGGTGGCTGAGCGTCGGGTTCAACCGCGCGCTCGAGGCCGCGGGCTTGCACTGAGGCGCCCACGGGCCGCTTGGCCCCCGCTTCCCAAAGTTCCGCATTTGTTGCCAACCCGCCGCCCATCGGCGCGCAAGTCAGCGCTAGGCTCGCCTGCAAAGGGAGGTGGGAAGGAGCCCCACCCATAAAGGGTGGGGGTCGCGCGCGCGTGAACCTAGAGAACGGGTGCCGCGAGCTCGAGCGAGCCAGCTTCGACGGTCTCGGCGGCCGACTCGAGTTGCACCAGCAGCGCGGCGATGTCGACGCCTCGATGCGCCGGGGCGTACGGCCCTAGACGCCGGCGCGCCTTCTCGAGCTGGCGTTCGCAGCCGACTCGGTTGCCGCGCCCGGCCTGGTACCAGGCCACTGCGACGTGCACCAGACCTTGGAGGAAGTCGCGCTCGGCCGGGTCGGCCGCGCGCCACGCGTCCTCCAGTTCCTCGTGAGCGGCGAAGAACTCGCCGACCCGGATCAGCCCCAACCCGCGGTCGAGTGAGTTAGACGGCGACCTTGACCTCGTCGCCTTCGACCTTCACCTCGAACGTCTGCAGCTGGATCGAATGGTCGAATTCGTTCTTCCCGGTCCGCACGTCGTACTGCCAGCCGTGCCACGGACAGCTCAAAGTCTTTCCCTCGAGCCGGCCCTCGGCGAGCGGCCCCTGCAGGTGGAGGCAGTGCTGCTGCGTGGCGAAGAACTCGCCGTCGACGTTCGCGATCGCAATCTCCTGGTCGTCGACCTCCACCGCCCGGATCGTCCCCGGCGGGATGTCCTCGACGCGGCCGACGCTCCGAAAGTCCGCTTCAGGCATCAGAACGAGCGTAACAACAGGGTGAAAAACGCTTTGGAGGAACGGTAGAGAGTGTTACCCTCGTCCACGTGGCGACGATCCTGCTGGCGGGAGTCGACCTCTACTTTCGCGGCAAGCTCGAGGGTCTTCTTCCCGGCTACCACCTCGTCACGGTCGATAGCGTCGACCCGCCTGATCTTGTGATCGCGGATATCGCTCGGGTCGACCCCGATGAGGTCGCCGATGCCTATCCGGATGTCCCGATTCTGGGCTTCACCAACCACACCGACACGTCCGGATTACGCCGCGCCCACGAGGCCGGCTTCGATCAGGTCGTCGTGAAATCGGCGCTGACCGAGCGCGCGAAGGACCTCGTCGAGGAGCTAACCGCCTAGAGCCCTTTCATGAGGCGGCACAGCGCCTCATCGCGAGAGGGGCTCTCAGTACACTCAATGGCCGATGACGTACATCATCGCCGAGCCCTGCATCGACATCAAAGACCTCTCCTGCGTCGATGTCTGCCCCGTCGACTGCATCCACGAGTTCGAGCGGATCCTGATCATCGACCCCGAGGAGTGCATCGATTGCGGTGCCTGCGAACCGGAGTGCCCCGTCGAGGCGATCTTCCCGGAGGACGCGCTGCCGGAGAAGTGGAACGACTTCGTGAAGATCAACTACGCCTACGGCGACGGCGCTGATGTCATCAACCAACTCACGACCGAGTACGCGACGCAGCACAACGTGCAGAACCCGCCCCTCGAGGGCTAGGAGGTTTGCGCGTTACATCCGGCGCTCGCTGGGCACAACCGAGGCGTCCAGCGAGAAAGGGGTTCTTCGATGCCACAGGAAGCATGGAGCAATAAGCGCGAACGCCAGTACGAGCACATCAAGGAGAGCGAGAAGAAGCAGGGACGCTCGACAGGCCGCGCGAAGCAGATCGCTGCCGCGACCGTCAACAAGGAGCGCGCACGGAAGGGCGAATCGAAGTCCGCCTCCCGGAGCTCGACCCGTGACATCTCGTCGGGCCGGCGTGGCGGGCTGCGCTCCGGAAGCGGCGGCGGGGGCCGCACGAAGGAGCAGCTCTACAACGAGGCCAAGCGGCGCGGGATCAGGGGCCGCTCGCAAATGAACAAGGCCCAGCTGCAACGCGCAGTGGCCGGAAAGAGCTCTCGGTAGCCCTACATCGCACAGGTATCGTGGCCCCGTCGTGAGACCGCTCACGCTCGACCACGTGGCTCTCTGGCTCGTCGATCGCGACCCGATCGCGGACTTCCTCACCGCCCATCTCGGCATGCACGTGATCGAGAGAACGGACAAGTTCACGCTCGTCGGCTCGGACGCCCGGCGTGGCAAGTTGACGCTCTTCGAAGCCGAGGGCCCGCGCGAGCGCGGGGCGCTCAAGCACATCGCCCTCCGCGTGTCGGACCTGCGGGCGGCAATCGCGAAGCTGCCCGAGAACCTCGCGGTCGAGCAGCCTCGTGACGGCGAGGCCTACTTCGACCTCCTCGAGGGTCTGCGGTTGGGTCTCGTCGAGGGCCAAACCGCCGTCGATTACGACCTCGACCACGCGGCGTTGTTCTCGCGCGACCCGACCGCAACCGCGCGGGCGTACGAGCGGCTCGGCTTCCGCTACGCGCCGCCCGGCGCCTCGGAGCAGCCTCGCGTGGAGGTCGGCGGTGCCTTCGTCGAGCTGCACGAGGGCGACCCGGGCGACCCCGAGCGGCCGCTGCTGAATCATCTCGCGGTGCTCGTGGACTCGACAGAGGAGCACATTTCCGAGGCTGAAGAGCTCGGCGTCGAGATCGACGACGTCGTTGACGCGCCGAACACCTACGCGGTCTTCCTCTGGGGCCCGGAGCGCGTGCGGGTCGAGTACGTCGAGCACAAAGCCAGCTTTTCCCTTACGTAGTTGATCGTCGCCGGCGCCGGCATGGCCGGGTTGTGCGCTGCAGCGCGCGCTCGCGAGCTCGGCGTTACGCCCATCGTGCTCGAGAAAGGCAACCGGCCGGGCGGCTCGATGGTGCTGTCGAGCGGGGTCGTCTGGCGCTACCGCTGCTTCGAGGCTTTCCGGCGTGAATGCCCGACCGGCGATCCGCGCCTCCAAAAGCTGATCGTCGAGCAGCTCGATGACGGGCTGGACTGGCTCGAGTCGCTCGGCGCTCCGGTCGTCGCGGCTGAGACGAAGAACCCGCGCACGGTCGGCCGGCGCTTCGACCCGCGCAGACTGACCGAAGTACTCGTACGAGCAGCCGGGGATATCCAGACCGGACATGCTTTGGGGTCAGACGCCAGGGCACGTCCCGCGGAGCCGCTTTTGCTCGCGACCGGCGGCTTCCCTTTGCGGCTTGCACGAGAGCTCGGCCTGGCCGTTCGCTCGAACCTGTGGAGCGACGGCGACGGCCTCGACCTCGCCCTCGCTCTCGGCGCCGTCACGACGCCCGGAATGAACGAGTTCTACGGCCGGGCGATGCCGGCGCCGCCGGCAAGATGGGGGGAAGGCGAGTTCGTCGACCACGCCCAGCTCTACGGACATCTCGCGCGCGTCTTCGACGAGAGCGACGAGGAGATCGTCGTAGAGGCCGATGACTGGTCGGAGAACGGTCTCGTCCAGGAGATCGCCCGCCGCGGGGGGCGAGCCTGGTTCGTCGTCGATCCGAACGAACTCGACCGCGATACGCCGTACGGAACCCTCGCCGAGGTTATCGATCGCGCCCGCTCGGCTGGCGGAACGGTCGAGGAGCGGGCCGACGGCAGCCTCGCGGTTCACATCGTGGCGGCCGTCACGCACACGATCGGCGGCCTCGTGATCGACGAGCAGGCCCGCGTGCTCAGCCAAGCGGGAGCCCCGATCGAAGGGCTGTACGCGGCGGGAGTCGACGTCGGTGGCTGGTCGACCGGGGGCTACGCCAGCGGACTCGCCGCCGCCCTCGTGTTCGGCCGGATCGCGGCCGAGCAGGTTGCTAGCTGACGGGCTGGAGGTACGCGCAGCGCCGCCGGTCGCCCGGCAGCGGCGAGGGACCGATCTTCGAGACCACCAGTCGCGCCCCGTCCTCTTCGAGCTCCTGACCGATACCGGGCAGGTCGCCCTGACGCTCGCGAAGCTCGTAGCCCGTCGGCTTCGAGATGAAGAGGAGGTAGCCGTTCGCGCTCATCCCGGCGCGCGATTCTAGCTTTCGCCCTCCGCCGCATAGCGAGGCAGGACGACGCGCACGGCGGTGCCCCCGTTGGCTCCGGCGCCGACCGTCATCCGGCCGTTCAGCGTCCGCGCGCGCTCATCGATCGCCTCGAAGCTGCGCCGCCGGCGCTCGCCCGTGCCGTCGTCGGCGATTTCCGTCGCGATCTCCCCGTCGAGCGGCGCGACGCGGATCGAGATCCGGGTCGGCGGCCCGCGGCGGATCGCCTGGCTGACCGCCTCGCGGATGATCTGGTAGAGGCCGATCTGCGCTTTCTCGGCCAACCCCCCGGCGGCGTCGAGATCGAGGTCGACTTGGATCTGATTCGAAAGCCCGATCTGGTCGGCGTAGGCGCGAACGGCGGCGGCAAAGCCCTGGTCGCGTAGCACGACGGGCTCGATGTTGAAGGAGAGGTCGCGCAGCGAACGGATCGTCTCTCGGTGCCGCTCGAGCGCGGATGCGAGTACTCGGCGGGCATCGTCGAGGCGCTCCGAGTCGATCGAGCCGATCGCGGCGTCGAGCATCAGACCGATCCCGGCCATCGACTGGACAGGGCCGTCGTGGAGGAAGAGCGCGAGCCTTCGCCGCTCGTCCTGCTCCGCAGTGACAAGCTGTTCCGAGAGGCGCGCCCGGTCGGCCTCGCGAACCTTGGCCTCGGCGAGCAGCCGCGCGTTCTCGGCCGCACGCGCGGCGAAGTCGGCGAGCACCGTCGCGCGGACGACGTCGCCGCGATCAAAGGGGCGGTTGCGCGTCAGGCGAAGCGACGCGATCTCCTCGCCGTGGACCCGCAGCGGAAAGAGCACCGACCGCTCGGCAGGTGCGGCCTTGGGCTTCTCTCCGGGCGGGAGCATCTGCGCCCGAGCCCGGAAGATGCGCTCCGCTTCCCGGCGGGTCTGTTCCAGGATCTCCGCCGCTTCGCGCGTCTGGGCGATCGTTCCCATTGACTCGACGAGCGAGTCGAGGAAAGTCGCCTGCGCGACGAGTTCGCCCTCTTTGACCTTGTGCCGGCGGCGCTCGGCGAACAGCAGCAAGAAGGCAGCCGCGGCGGCGGCCACAACGGCGCCGGCAAAACCGATCCAGGCCAGCCAGGGCACACCAATGGCCAGCCCCACCGCCCCGAGAACCGCGCCCGCGACAACCGCCGCGACGGCAGGCGCGAATCTCGACCAACGAAAAGGAGCTTTCATGGGGAAATCATCCGTCCGCCGGGTTTAGACAGCCCCGCCGGCAAAGCGGCCGCGGCCTCCAGATCGGCATCGCAAGCGACGCCTCAGTCGATGATGGCGTCGCGAAGCGCAATCGCAACTGCGTGCGTCCGCGTGTCCGCCTCGAGCTTCGTGAGGATGTGCCGCACGTGGCTCTTGACGGTCTCCTGGCTGATGAAGAGTCGCGCTGCGACGTCCGCGTTCGACATCCCGTCGGCGAGGAGCTGCAGGATCTCCCGCTCGCGGCCGGTGAGCATCTCGTCGCGCGCGTCGCCGAGGAACGCGGGCATCAGCGCCGGGTCGACGAAACCGTCACCGGCGACCACCTTGTCGATCGCCTTCAGCAGGGTTTGGTGCGGCGCCTCCTTGAGGATGTAGCCCTTCGCACCCGACTCGAGCCCTCGGCCGAGCAGGCTGCGCTCGCTGTAGGCGGTGAAGATGAGGACGGCCGTCTCCGGCACCTTCTCCGTCAGGATCTTGGTCGCCTCGAGCCCGTCCATGCCCGGCATGCGGACGTCCATGATCACGACGTCGGGCTTGCGCCGTTCCGCGAGCGCGACCGCGGTGGCCCCGTCAGAGGCCTCGCCGACCACGCGAATGTGCGGCGCGCGCGAAAGCGACAGGCGTAGGCCTTCGCGGACGACCTCGTGGTCGTCCACGATCAAACAAGTGATCTCCTTGCGTCCCTGCCCGTTTTCCACCACGGCCTGCCAGATTGTATGCGGGAAATCGGAGGGCAGTTAGATCGCGGGGCCACTCAGGGGGCGGACGGCGTTTCCTCGCGTAGCCCAACAAGTAGTTGTTCTGCCTTCTCGGCCGCGACGATATTGCCCTTCTGCTCGTAGAGATGAATGGCTTCTGCGATCACCGGGGCGGCTTCATCGGGCCTCTGGGCCAGATCGAGCACTTCAGCGAGATCGAGCAGGGCGTCGCCTCGTGTATTCAGCCAATCGGTCTGCGCGACGATCGCGACCGCCTCTCTCGCCAATCGCAGGGCCTGGTCGACATCGCCCTCCCGGGTGAGCACCTTGGCGCGGGCCGCTCGCCACAAGGCCTGTGTAGCCGAGTCGTCCTCCGAGCCTGCCTCAACCGCGATCTCGATGAACGGCCCGGCCGCCTCGTAGCGCCCTTGAGCACAAAGAGCGTGCGCGAGGCACGCCGCGCGGGTTGAGAGGAAGCCCTTCTCGCCGAGCTGCTCCAGGATCTCGCAGGCACGACGTAGTTCGACCTCGGCGGCCTCGGGATCTCCGGCGAGCATCTCGACGTCGAAACGCTCTTGCGACGCGCCTGCCGCCACGATCGGGAGCCCGAGATCTTCGATGATTTCCTTTCCTCGAAGGAAGAGCTCCCGCGCCTCGGAGAAGCGGCCGCACATCGCGAGCAACGGCCCCTGCTCGAGAAGCGCGATGGCTTCGACCTGGCGAGTGGGCGCGCGTTCGAGGATCCCCTGGCAGCGCCGGATCCCATCCTCGACCGGTGTCGGTCCGATCCAGGTGCCGATCAGAAGCCACGACAGAGCTTGCGCCTCCTCGCGCGGGCTTTCGGCGCGCCGGGCGTGCTCGATCGCGTGCCGCCAGGCGTCCTCCGCAGCGGCGGTCGTGCCGAACCAGAGGCGCGTGAGCGCGGCGAGGTTCCAGGCACGCGCGAGACCCAGTTCGTCTCCAAGGCGGGTGAAGGCCTCAACAGCCTGCGCGGCGACGGCGCCGCTCTCTTGCTGGCTGCCGCCCATCCAGACCTGCACCGAGGCGCGAGCGAGACGCGCGCGCCACTCCAGGCGCTCGCTGCCGATCGCTCGCGCCGACTCGACAGCCTCCACGAGGATCGAATCGGCCTGAGACAGCTCGCCGACCTCGGTCAGGGCGGTGGCCAAGTCGGGCAAGAGCTCCAAGCGAGTGGGGTCTTCCATCGGCAGCAGCTGGGCGGCCCGGCCGAGCAAGTTGACTGCCCCGGGCATGTCGCCACGCGCGAGAGCCCGCGATCCTGCTGCCCGTAGCCGCTTGGACGCCCGCTCTGCGAGCACTCGCGCGTCGGCGTCAACGGGACCCAGCTCGACGCGGTAGCGATGGGCCTGTCCGAGGTGGTAGCCGAGGATCTCGTCGAGTTCAACCAGTTCGGCTCCGCGTTCCTCCAACCAGGATGCGAAGCGCTCGTGCAGCTCGGCGCGGACGGCCTTCGGCAGCGCCTCGTAAGCCGCGTCGCGAATCAAGAGGTGGCGGAAGCGGAAGCCGTCGTCGCCCGCGAGTTGCGTTTTGTCCGGCCTAATCAGCTCCTTACGGACGAGCGCGGCCAGGCGTGGGGTCACCTGGGGCTCTTCGGGTGCGAGTGCCTGCACGGCGCCGCGGTGGAAGATCTCGCCCTCGATCGCGCCTCGTTCGAGCACGTTGCGCTCTGCCGTCTCGAGCTGATCGAGCCGTGCCGCCAAGAGCGCCTGCAGCGTCGGGGGGACGACCACGTCGTCCTCCACCGAGCCGGCCATCGCCAGCATCTCCTCGATGAAGAGCGGGTTGCCGCCCGCCGCGCGTGCGATCTTTGCGCGGAATTCCCCTGAGATACGCTCGGGAATCAGCTCCTCGACCTCTTCCGTTCCCAAGGGCTCGAGCCGAAGCGTGACCGGCCACCCAGAGCGGCTGTCGGTGAGCTCCGGTCGTGCGATGCAGAGCAGCAGGATCGGTGCGCCCGAGGAGAGGAGCGCGATGTGCTCGATCAGGTCGAGGAACGTCTCCTCGCCCCACTGGATGTCGTCGAAGACAACAAGGAGCGGCCGGTCTGTCGAAGCGTGCTCCAAGGTCTTGCGGACGGCCCAGGCGATCTCCTCCGCTGTTGTCGTTGCCTCCGTCTCGCCCAGCAGCGTGCGGATTGCCGCGGCGGCGGCCTCGTCCGGAGGCAGTGCGGCGAGCTGCTTCAGCACCTCCACGACCGGCCAGTACGTGATTCCCTCGCCGTAGGGAAGGCAGCGGCCGCGCAGGACCGTCGCTTCGAGGCCGTGGAGGAACTCGTCAACGAGGCGCGACTTGCCGACGCCGGCATCGCCGACGACCGTCACCAGCTCGCACCGCTGCTCGGCCTGCACACGGCTCCAGGCTTCCGTGACGATTGCGAGCTCGCGCTCGCGTCCGACGAACAGCGCCTCGTGCTGCCGCTCAGGCGCGTCGTGCACACCCAAGAGCCGGTAGGCGGGAACCGGCTCGGCCTTGCCCTTCAGCTCGAGTGGGTCGACCGGCTCGACCTCGACTGCTCCGCCGACGAGCGCGAGCGTCGGCTCTCCGATTAGCACCTCGCCCGGGTGCGCCGCCTGTTCGAGCCGGGCCGCCACGTTGACCGCGTCGCCGGTTGCCAGCCGCTCCTCGGTGCCCGTCACCACCTCGCCAGTCATGACACCGATCCGACCCTCCACGCCGAGCTCCGGCAGCGCAGCGCGCATCTCGATCGCCGCGCGCACGGCGCGTAGCGCGTCGTCCTCGTGCACGACCGGTACTCCGAACACCGCCATCACCGCGTCGCCGATGAACTTCTCAACCGTGCCGCCGTGCCGCTCGACGATCGTCTTCATCCGCTCGAAGTAGCGGGCGAGCAGCGTGCGAAGTCGCTCAGGGTCGAGCGTCTCGCCTAGGGAGGTCGAGCCTGTTACGTCGCAGAACAGGGCCGTGACTGTCTTCCGCTGCTCCTGGGGCTGTGCGCGCACAGCGCCGAATGAGAAGCCGCACTCCTCGCAGAACTTGGCGCCCTCGCTGTTCTCGTGCCCGCAGTTCGCGCAAACCAGCACGATAGGAGGCTAGAACGCATCCTCATCCAAAACAAACTCTGGACTCCCACTGAAGCACCGTCTGCGGGCCGTCGCAGACGAGAATACGAGCACCCACCTGTCGGCGAGGTCTCGCGAGGCTCGACTAGACCGCCAGGGCCAACTGCTCTGCGATCACGGGCGGCTCCGGCTCTAGCCGAACACGGCGGCGATCTCTAACCCCGTGCTCCTTTGCCAGCGCGTTGACCTGCTCCCGTATCGGCTTCGTCTGCTCCTTCCCTAGGTAGGCGCGGCGGCGGTAGAGCCGCTCGTAGCGCTCGAGCTCGTCCGGCCAGTCGTTCGCGAGGTTCTCGAGGAAGTGCTCGCGCGTGCCTGGCCGGAGGAAGAGAAGGTTGGCCCAGACGCCGCAGGCGCCGGCCTCGCGGGCGGCGCGGACAACCTTGGCGAGCTGTTCGGGCCGGTCGGAGATGCCCGGCAGGATCGGGGCCATGCCCACGGATGCCTTCACACCGGCGTCGACCAGCATCTTCAGCGCCCGCAGCCGCTGGCGTGGATGCGCTGTCGACGGCTCGGTCTTCCGCCAGACGTCCTCGTCCAGCGTCGGGATCGAGAAGGTGACCGACACGTTCGCCCGCCTCGCAGCCTCGGCGAGGACGTCGACGTCGCGGACGATCATCGGCCCGCGCGTGATGATGCTGAACGAGTTGTGCGTCTCGGCGAGGGCTTCGAGGCACCCCCGCGTCAGCCTGTAGTGCCCCTCGGCGGGCTGGTAGGGGTCGGTGGCCGCGCCGATTGCGACAGTCTCGTGCGCCCACGAAGCGCGCGCCAGCTCGCGGCGCAGCACCTCGACGACGTTGATCTTGACCCGGATCGACCGGCCGTAGCGATCGTCGGAGGGCCGGTCGGCTCGCCGCTCGAAGGCCCGGACGTAGCAGAAGGTGCAGCGGTGCACGCAGCCCATGTAGGGGTTGAGCGACCAGTCGAACATCATCCCCTTGACTCGGTTCAGCGCGCTCTTGCAGGGCTCTTCCCGGTACTCGGCTCGCATGCTGGAGATTATACGAACGCATGTTCGCTTATGTCGACAGGAGGCGCCGCTACACTCGGGCGAGACCTTTGGACGACGACCCGCTCAGTCCCAGGCCGGCGGCGGCCGGACCGTGACCCTTTTCCTCGAGCTCCTCGGCGTAGCAGCGCTGATCTTGCTGAACGCGTTCTTCGTCGCGGGCGAGTACGCGCTCGTGACGGCGCGCCGGACGAAGGTGCAGGAACTGGCCGAAGAGGGCAACCGACGCGCCCGCGCCGTGCAGCGAATCGTCGCCGACCCGCCGCGATTCATTGCCGCCATGCAGCTCGGCGTCACGCTCGCAAGCCTGGGTATCGGTGCCCTCGGCGAGCAGGCGCTCACGCACGCGTTCGATCCGCTGATGGCGACGATCCTCGCGGTCGTGCTCGCGTTCCTGATCATCACCTACCTGCACGTGGTGGTCGGCGAGCTGGTGCCGAAGGCCGCTGCGCTGCGCTATTCCGAGCGGATCGCCCTCGGCGTTTCGGCGCCCGTGCGGGCCTTCTTCGTGGTCGCTCACCCGCTGATCTGGTTCCTCCAGAGCTCCTCCGAGCTGATCCTGCGCGCGCTCGGGCTCGAGTCGCCCGGTGACGAGCGAGAGGCGCTTTCGGAGGCCGAGCTCCGCATGCTGTTGGGCCGCGCCACGGAGTACGGCGAGATCGAGCGGGAAGAGCAGGAGATGCTTTACAAAGTCTTCGACTTCGCCGACAAGGAAGTCGCGGACGTGATGGTTCCGCGGCCGGAGGTGGTCGCGCTCTCGATCGACCTACCCCCCGATGAATGCCTGGCGGCCGTGATCGAGTCGCCGTACACCCGTTACCCGGTCTACCGGGGCACGCTCGACGACATCGTCGGCATTCTCCATGTGCGCGACCTGTTCTCCGCGCTCAACGACCAGGGCTTCGCGAACGTTCGCATCGAGGAGCTGCTGCGCGGCGCCTACATCGTCCCCGAGACCAAGGACCTGGCCGCGCTGCTCGCGGACTTTCGGCGCACCAACTTCCACATGGCCGTCGTCGTGGACGAGTACGGGACGATGGCGGGCATCGTGACCCTGGAGGACCTGCTCGAAGAGATCGTCGGCGAGATCGAGGACGAGTTCGACCTCCCGGACGAGTCCGTCGAGCAGGTCGACGAGAAGACGGTGCGGATCGACGGGACGTTCCCGATCGACGACTTCAACGAGAAGTTCGGAATCGAGCTGCCCGACGAGGACTACCACACCGTTGCGGGGTTCGTCTTCGGCCTCCTCGGCCGGGCGGCCGCCGAGGGCGACGAGGTCGGGCACGACGGCCTTCGCTTCCGGGTGATCGAGATCGAGGGCTCGCGGATCGAGAGGCTCGAGGTGCAGTTCGTCGAGCCGCCGCCCCGGGAGGAGGAAGACGATCAGCAGGAGGAGCGCGCGGCGGCCGAAGGCTGACCCGCGATTAACTCATGGTTAAGCCGCCGCGGGGCAACGGACTCCAATGCGTATGCTCAGGCGGAAAATCGTCCTCCCATCCTGCAAGGAGCCACATGTTGAGACCGAAGCTTTCGATCGGGGTCGCGCTCGCGGCCTTGGTTGCTGTGCTGGCGCTGACGCCTCTCGCTGTCGCGCGCACGCACGCAGCGACCTCGACCACGGTGAAGGTCGCCGCGAGCGAGTACAAGTTCAAGCTCTCGACCAAGACCGCGCACCACGGCGTGGTCATCTTCAAGGTCACGAACAAGGGCAAGATCGCTCATGACTTCAAGATCGTGGGCAAGAAGACGCCGAAGCTCGCCCCCGGCAAGTCGGCGACCCTAAAGGTCACCCTCACGAAGGGCAACCACAAGTACATCTGCTCGATCGACTCCCACGCCTCCTTTGGCATGAAGGGGACCTTCAAGGCCACCTAGCCCAAGCCAAGCTCAGAGATGTGGCCGCCTTCGATCGAGAAGGCGGCCAGCTCTCCGCTTCCGAGGGAGAGAATCACGTACGGCCTGCCCTCCCACAGGCCGATGTTCTCGACGTCCGTGCGCGAGGGCCTGGCCGGGGCCGAGACGTGGGAGTGGAAGACCGCGAGCTCGTAGCCTTCGTCCTCGAGGAACCAGTGCTCCGGGTCGGTTATGAGCTCGAACCGAAACGGGCTTGCCGCGGCGTTGGCAGCCGGGATGTAGCGCTCGACGACGCCCTCCCGGAGTACTAGCAGCCCACACGCTTCATTGGGCGCTTCGGCCTGTGCATGCTCCTCTAGTGCCCGGCGCACCGCGGCGGGCACTACCACCAGAGATCAGCTTCCATCTCGCCCTCGACGTCGTCCGCATCCCAGAAGGAGGCTGAGAGGTATTTCCACCCGGCGTCGGCGAGGATCGCGACGACCACACCTTCGTCGAGTTCGGCAGCGAGCCTGCGGGCGACGTGGACGACTGCTCCGGCGGAGACGCCCGCGAAAACGCCCTCTTCGTCGAGCAACGCGCGCACGCCCGCTACCGCCTCGGCGTTCGAGACGAGCAGCTTCCGGTCGAGCTTCGAGACGTCGAGGATCGGCGGTACGTAGCCGTCCTCGAGCGAGCGCAGCCCCATGACCGGGTCCCCTGGCAGCGGCTCAGCCGCTGCGACAACGACCTCGGGAAAGCTCTCGCGCAACCGCTCGCCGGCGCCCATCAACGTGCCGCCGGTGCCGAGTCCCGCGACGAGCACGTCGACACGGTCAAGCGCTTCGGCGATCTCGGTGCCGGTGCCGCCGTAGTGGGCCTTCGGGTTCGCCGGATTGCCGTACTGGAACGGCATGAAGTAACGCGGGTCTTTCGCGGCCAGCTCCTGCGCGAGCCGGACGGCGCCGTTCGAGCCGTCGGATCCGGGCGAATCGACGATTTCGGCGCCGTAGAGCCGGAGCAGCCGGCGTCGCTCCTCGGTCACGTTCTCGGGCATCACGCAGGTGAGCGAGTAGCCCTTCAGCTTCGCGACGAGCGCGAGGGCGATCCCGGTATTGCCGCTCGTGGGCTCGAGCAGCTCGCGGCCGGGTTCGAGCTCGCCGCTCGCCGCGGCCTCCTCGACCATCGCGAGCGCGACGCGGTCCTTGATCGAGCCGGTCGGGTTCTGGCCCTCGAGCTTGGCGTAGAGCTGCACCTCGGGCCTCGGCGAGAGGCGGGGCAGCTCGACGAGCGGGGTGTTGCCGATTAGTCCGAGCAAGGAACTCGGAACCCCGGTCTCCCGAGCGAAGCGATGGGACAAACTAGGTAGAGCCACCGGCCATGGCCGGCAGGAGAATCACCGTGTCGCTCTCGGCGACGGGAGTCTCGTAACCGTCACGCGTGCGAATGTCCTCGCCGCCGACGTAGACGTTCGCATACTCGAGCTGGCCCTGCAGGCCGGGAAAACGGGCGGTCAGGTCATCGAGCAAGTCTCGCACGGTCTCGCCTTCGACGATCACCTCGCGCTCGCCGTCAGTCTGAGCACGGAGCGTCGGCGGGATCCTCACCACGCTCATGCGCGCACCGGGTTGCAGAACTCGACGTAGTCGACGTACTCCGTGATCGTCGGGCTCTCGCCGCAGACAGGGCAGTCGGGGTCACGGCGGAGCGCGACCTCGGTGAAGGTCGTCGTCAGCGCGTCGAACAGCAGCAGCCGACCAATCAGCGGCTCGCCGATCCCGAGCGCCAGCTTGATCGCCTCGCTCGCCTGCAGCGAGCCGACCACGCCCGGCAGCACGCCGAGCACGCCGCCCTCTGCACAGCTCGGCGCCAGCTCGGGCGGCGGCGGCTGCGGGAACAGGCAGCGGTAGCAGGGACCTTCATGCGGCTTGAATACGGTTGCCTGCCCCTCGAAGCGGAAGATCGAGCCGTGCACAAGCGGAATGTCGTGCCAGACCGCGGCGTCGTTGACGAGGTACCGAGTCGGGAAATTGTCGGCGCCGTCGACGATCACGTCCCAGCCGTCACCGAGGATCCGCTCGATGTTCTCCGACGACAACAACTCCTTGTAGGCCTTCACCTCGACGTCGGGGTTGAGCTCGCGAATCGTGCGCTCGGCCGACTCGACCTTCGGCTCGCCGAGCGAGGCGGTCGAATGCAGGATTTGCCGCTGGAGGTTTGTCTCGTCGACGACGTCGGCGTCGACGATCCCGACGGTGCCGACACCCGCCGCGGCGAGGTAAAGCGCGGCCGGAGAGCCGAGGCCGCCCGCACCGATCAAAAGGATCCTGGACTGCAGCAGCTTCAGCTGGCCTTCTTCGCCGACCTCCGGGATCAAAAGATGGCGGCTGTAGCGGGTGCGCTGCTCGGGGCCGAGCGCACCGGTCGGGACCTCGAGCGGATACCCGTGGCGCTTCCAGTCGTTGATGCCGCCGGCCAGCGAGGCGACGTTCTCGTAGCCGAGCTCCTCGAGCGTCCGCGCGGCGAAGGTCGAGCGGTTGCCCGAGGCGCAGTAGGCGACGATCGGCTTGGCGTGGTCGGGGACGGCCCGTTCGATCCGCGACTCGAGCCAGCCGCGTGGGAGGTGGACGGCGCCGGGGATATGGCCCTCGTCCCACTCCTCGCGCTCGCGCACGTCGAGAAAGACCGCCGGCTCGGGGTCGCCGTGGAGCTCGCGCGCCCGCTCAGCGTCGATCTCGTCGATCTGCTGCCTGGTCTCCTGGAGAAAATCGCGGTACGAGCTCATTCCTTTCCAATTTATAGCGACTTCCCGCGGGCTATCGTCGGGGACGTGAACGCGCGCGCCCGCACCTATCTGATCGTCGCGCTCGCTGCTGTCGGTGCCGCGGGGCTCGTCGTCGCCACGGTGGCGTTCACGCGTACGAACACGCCCAGCGCCGGCGCGCAGGCTCAGACGACAGTGGGCCCATCGGGCCGTGCGCCGGCGCTCGTGCTCGACCTCGGCGTCCGAACCGATCCCGAAGCGGTGGCCCTGCGCCGAGCCAACCAGCTCTACCGGACCGGCAAGCGCAAGGCGGCCGCACGGATCTTTCTCAGCTACCGGTCGCTGCCCGCGCAGGTCGGCGCCGCGCTCGCAGCGTGGCCGTCCGGAACCGTCGCGCGGCTCCAGCGGCTCGCCGACCGGCACCCGGCGAGCGCGCTCGTCCTGCTCCATCTCGGCCTGGCGGAGGTTGCCTCCGGCCAGACTGCTGCGGCCGAGGCGGCGTGGCGGCAGGCGCTGGCGCGCGATCCAAACGTGGAGGCCGCCGTGCAAGCCGAGAGCCTCCTTCACCCGCGCTTTGCCCCGGGACGGCCGCCGTTCGTGCCAAGTTTCGCCGTGCCGGCCTCGATTGCGCGCCTCGCCCCGCCGCGTCAGCTCGCCGTGCTGGAGCTGGGCGCCCGCGAGGGACGCGTCCGGGGGAAGCTGCTCTACGGCTCCGCGCTGCAGCGTCTCGGGCGACCGGTCTCAGCAGAGCACGAGTTCGCGGCGGCCGCGCGGCTCGCGCCGAACGACGCCGAGGGCCAGGTCGCCGCCGCGGTCGGCCTCTTCTCGAAGACGAAGCCGGCGCTCGCGTTCTCCCGGCTCGGCCCGCTCGCGTCCCGCTTTCCGCGCTCCCAGAGCGTGCGCTTTCATCTCGGCGAGCTCCTGCTCTGGATTGGGCTGCTGGACAAGGCGCGTGGCGAGCTGCGTCTCGCCTACGCGGCCGGTCCGACGACGATACTGGGCAGGACCGCGCATCAATTCCTGCTGCAACTGACCTCTAGCCCTAAGTAATAGGACCTACAAACCGGAATTAGGGCCGATCGGCCTATGGCGTCCATCCGAATCGCGTGCAACAGTGCCGCATCTTCGAGAACGGCTTGACCGCATGACAAACACAACTACGGTGAGCTAGGGATTTTCCGGGGAGGGGGAGCCTTGAGCGCACAAGCCGAAAAGGCCCGTCCGTCGACAGTCGCCGAGTTGCTCGAGACGGACGAGGCCAAGGGTCTGCTGGAAGCCGCACGGCAAACAGGGTCGTTGAATACGACGGAAATCGCGCTGGCGCTGGACGAGCTGGAGCTCGACGCCGCTCAGATCGACGACTTTTACCACGCCCTCGACGAGCTGCAGATCGAGGTGCTCGAGAACGGGGCGGAGCCGGAAGCGGCCGCTGTCGAGCCGGAGCCGGAGGTGCGTGAGATCTCGACCGACTCGCTGCAGCTCTTTCTCAAGGACGTCGGCAAGGTCGACCTGCTGACCGCGGCGCAAGAGGTCGAGCTCGCCAAGCGGATCGAGCGTGGCGACCATCGCGCGAAGCAGGAGATGGTCGAGGCGAACCTCCGTCTCGTTGTCTCGATCGCCAAGAAGTACCGGAACCAGGGCCTGCCGTTCCTCGACCTGATCCAGGAAGGGACGATCGGGCTCGTTCGCGCGGCCGAGAAGTTCGACCACCGCAAGGGGTTCAAGTTCTCGACCTACGCGACTTGGTGGATCCGCCAGGCGGTCGCCCGCGCGCTCGCCGACAAGGCCAGGACGATCCGGATGCCGGTCCACATCGTCGAGAAGCTGAACAAGATCGTGCGGACGGAGCGGAAGCTGCGCGCCGAGCTGGGGCGTGAGCCATACGCCTGGGAGATCGGCGACGAGCTCGAGCTCGACGCCGCCGAGGTCGAGTCGATCCGGCGCAGCTCACAGCCGCCGGTCTCGCTCGAGAAGCCGGTCGGCGACGACGAGGAGTCCGAGTTCGGTCACTTCCTCACGGACGAGAACGAGGCGTTGCCCGACGAGGTTGCGGAGGTGGAGCTCCGCAAGGCAGCGCTGCGGCGCGTGCTCAGCAGCCTCTCGCCCCGGGAGCGCCGCGTGCTCGAGCTTCGCTACGGGCTCGACGGCGAGCATCCGCGCACACTGGACGAGGTCGGGCGGACGTTCAACGTCACGCGCGAGCGGATCCGGCAGATCGAGAACCAGAGCCTGAAGAAGCTGCGCGCGCTCGCAGAGGCCCAGTCTCTGAAAAACGTCGCCGCCTAAAGCTGCGGTCAACACGGCTGAGGCGGTCGCCGGGGTCGCGGCCGCCGCAGCTGCATCCGTAAACTCACGCGCCGTGGACCAGGCCTGGTTCGAGGAGCTTTCCGACTTCATTCGCATCCCGAGCGTCAGCGCGGATTCCGAGCGCGCGGAAGATGTGCGCAGGGCCGGCGACTGGGTCTGCGAGTTCGTGCGCCGCGCCGGAGGCGAGGCCGAGCTCCGCGACTGGCAGGGGCATCCGCTGGCGCTCGGCGAGATCGCCGCGTCGGCCGGCAACGCCGACGCTCCCACGGTCATCTGTTATGGACACTTCGACGTCCAGCCGCCCGCGCCCCTCGACCTCTGGGCATCCGATCCCTTCGAGGCGACCGTCCGCGACGGGCGCCTCTATGGGCGCGGGGTCGCCGACGACAAGGGCCAGGTCTACATGCAGCTCAAAGCCGCTCAGGAACTGAAGGCCCGCGACGCGCTCCCTATCAACCTGCGGATCTGCTGCGACGGCGAGGAGGAGACCGGCGGCCATTCGATCGTGGACTTCCTCGCCGCCGACGAGCGTGGAGCCGACGCGTGCGTGATCTTCGATGCCGGGATGCTCAAGCGCAGCGTGCCACTCTTCAACGTCGCAACGCGCGGGCTCATCTACTTCCACATCCGCGTCAGGACCGGCGCCCGCGACTTCCACTCCGGGATCTTCGGCGGCGCGGCGCTGAACGCTCTGCACGTGCTCGTGCAGATGCTGGACGCGGTGTTGGCGAAGGATGGACGTCTGCCGGAGCCCCTGCGCGCGGGAATCGTGTCGCCGACGGAGGAAGAGCTAGCTGCCTGGGCAGGGCTCACGCCTGGCGCCGAGGAGCTCGCCGGTCAGGGCGCGCGTCCGATGGACGCCAAGGCGGAAGAGGAGTTCTACCTCCGCACCTTTGCCGAGCCCTCAATCGACGTGAACGGAATCGTGGGCGGCTCACCGGAGCTGCAGAAAACCGTCCTACCGGTGGAGGCGCATGCGAACGTGTCGATCCGGCTCGCACCCGGCCAGGACCCCGAACGGATCGCGCCCGAGTTCGAGCGGCTCCTCCGCGAGGCGGCGCCGGAGGGCGCTGAGCCCGAGATCACCCGGCTCTCATCCGCCCGGCCCGGTCTGGTCGATCCGGATTCGCAGGTCGTGCAGCTCGGCCTCGACGCGTTCGAGCGCGCCATCGGCACCCGGCCGCTGCTCGTCCGCTCAGGCGGCACGCTGCCGATCGTGCCGGCGCTCGCCGACAAGGGGATTCCGACGATCCTGACCGGCTTCGCGCTGCCGGACTCGAACATCCACTCGCCGAACGAGAACCTGCTCGCCGACTACGTGCCGCTCGGCGTCAAGGCCGCGGGCGAGCTGTACACCGCCTTCGGGTCGCTGGAACCTGGCGGCAGCGGCCTTGCCACCGGGGATTAGACGGACATCCGGGCAAGGCCGCATGTCCTCCATGTCGGCGTCGCAGGGCGGACGCCTTCGCAGCGTTCGCGAAGCTGGGCTAGGAAACCAGCGTCTCTTCGACGAGCCAGGAGTGGCCGAAGCGCCGCATCTCCCCGATGATCGGCAGCAACGCCTCGCCCTTGTCCGTCAGCTCGTACTCGACGCGCGGCGGCGATTCGGCATAGCTTCGGCGCTCGACGATTCCCTCGTCCTCGAGCGCGCGGAGACGTTCAGACAGCGTCCGTGGGCTGATTCCGGCGCAGGAGTGCTCGAGCTCCGAGAAGCGCCTGGGTCCCTCGGACAGGTCGTGGACGAGCAGCGCCGTCCACTTCGCGCCGATGATCTCGGCGCACGCGGCGACCGAGCAGCTCTCATCGTGGACGGGCCTCATCGTGCGCATTGCCCTTTGATCTTACTCCTCGGCCTGTTCGCCCTTTAGGACGGGCTCCAGCTTGTACCCGACGCCGTAGCGCGTCTGGATGAACGTGTGTCGCGGCGCGATGCGGTCGATCTTGTCGCGCAAGCGCCGGACGAAGACGTCGACGGTCCGGTCGCGGTGGGTCTCCCGCCGTCCCCAGATCTTCTGGAGCAGCTCGTCCCGAGTCGTCACGCGGCCGCGGTCGAGCGCGAGCGCGTAGAGGAGCCGGAACTCCGTCGGCGTCAGCTCGGCGTTCTTGCCGGCGACGTAGGCCTGGACCTCGCGCGGGTCGATCCGCAGCTCCTCGATCTCGATCGCGTCGCCTCGCTCCTCGGGCTGTGCGCGCACGCCGCGGCGGGCGGCGGCCTGAACCCGCGCGACGAGCTCCTTCATCGAGAACGGCTTCACCAGGTAGTCGTCGGCGCCGATCTGGAGCGCGTGGACACGGTCGTATTCGGTGCCGCGGGCGCTGACGACGATGATCGGCGTGCCGATTCCCTCGGCGCGCGCGGACTCGATCAGGCTCCAGCCGTCGAGTCCGGGGAGCATCAGGTCGAGCACAACGACGTCGGGCGCCTCGTAGCGCAGGCGCGCCAGTCCGACCTCGCCGCGGCCGACCGTGACCGGGTCGAAACCGGCCCCCGAGAGGTGTTGCGCCATGCTCGCTGCGATCACTTCGTCGTCTTCCACGATCAGCACCTTGGTCATCGCACCTACCTTATTGAGGGTGAAGCGGGACCCATACAGAGAGCTGAGAGTCGGCTTCACCGCGGCCGTCTCACACGAGCTGCGGACGCCGCTCGCGCGCCTGCTCGCGCTGATCGAGGGTGCGAGCCTGCCCGGCGGCGACCCGGCGGCGACTCTCGAGCGGATGCGTGCGGAGGTCGAGCTGATGGACGAGCTGATCGACGACGTCCTCTTTCTCAGCGAGCTCGAGACCGGGCGCGAGGTCGTCTCGCTCGGCTCGACCGAGGCCGCTCCGCTGCTGCGCGAGCTCGTCTCCGAGCTGGACGAGCGGTCCGAGCGGGCCGGCGTCGAGCTGGAGGTCGAAATCGAGGACGAGAGCCTGGAGCTGCCTCTGCGCGCTCGGATGCTGCGGATCGTTGTCCAGAACCTGGCCGAGAACGCCCTCCGGCACGCGGGAGAAGGCGCGACCTGCGTGCTTGGCCTGCGGCGCGAGAACGACGCTCGGGTCCTCTCGGTCCGTGACAACGGGACCGGCGTGACAGAGGAAGACCTTCCACGCCTCTTCGAGCGCTTCTACCGCGCCGACCGGGCTCGCGCCTCGCGCGGGAGCGGCCTCGGGCTCGCGATCGTCAAGCACGTCGTCGAGGCTGCCGGCGGACAGGTCGAGGCCCTCGGCGCCCCGGCCAAGGGCCTCGAGATCCGCGCGACGTTCCCCTCATGACTCTCGGCGGCTTAGACGGCATCGACAAGCGATGCCTCATGGGTTTGGGAATGGGTTAGGAATGAATCTTGCGGACAAACGCCTTGTCAGCCGTCTGGACGACCTTCGGTAGTGGGTAGAACTGCAGCGGCATCGCGTACTTCTGCCCGCCGGTGATCGCCCAGCTGATGAACTGCTTCAGCGTCGCCGCCTTGCTCGACTTCAGCGGCACGATCACGTAGGTGAAGGTGCAGATCGGGTAGGCGCGCTTCTGCGTCTTCGGCGGGTTGACGATCGAGAGCGCACCGTTGCTCGGCACCTTGTGGATCGTCCCAACGGCCCCCTTGATCCCCCCGAGGCCCGGCAGCTGGAAGACGCCGGCCCTGTTCTGGATCCTGGCGACCTTGAAGCCGTTCTTGAGCGAGTAGGCCTCGTCGACGTAGCCGATCGCCCCGTCCGTGCGCGAGACGACGCCGGCCAGGCCCGACGAGCCCTTGCCGCCGATGCCGGTCGGGAAGCTCGGCTGCGTGCCGACGCCGACCTTGCTCTTCCACTCCCGGCTGACCCTGGAGAGGTAGTCGGTGAAGTTCCAGGACGTCCCGCTGCCGTCGCTGCGGTAGACGGGCGTGATCTTCAGATCCGGAAGCTTGACGCCCGGGTTGATCTTCTTGATTGCCCCGTTGTTCCACTTCGTGATGTGGCCGAGATAGATGTTCGCGAGGATCGGCCCAGTCAGCCTCAGCCCGTATGAAACTCCCGGGACGTTGTATGGGATCGACGTGGATGAAAGCGCCCACGGGATCTGCTCGCAGCCCTTGCAGGCCGCGAACTGGTCTTTCGTCAGCGGCGCGTCGCTCGCGCCGAAGTCGACCGTGCGGGCTGTGATCGCCGCGATCCCTGCGCCCGAACCGACCGACCCGTACGTGATCTGAGCATTCTTGTAGTTCGCCTGCCATTGCGAGACGAGCGGGAAGACGAATGTGCTGCCCGCCCCCTTGAGGTTTCCGCCCGTGCTGTTCGCCGCGGCAAAGCTCGCGCCGAACACAAGCGAAGCGGCCGCAATCGCGGCCGCGATGACGGTCCTGCGTGACACTCTTTTCTCCTTCTCCTCGATGACGCCGTCGGTGATGGCGGAAGCATCGGATCCGCATGGTTGCCGATGGGCTGAAACGTGGTGACCGGCTGGTGACGACGTGGTGAACGGCGCAGGAATCAGCCGAACCCGGCGTTAGTGTCCGCGCGCGTGAGCGCTGTCCCGTCGACGCACCCTCTGCCGGAACGCCGACGAATCGGCGACCGTTTCGGCGACCTCTTCCTGCACGGACTGACGGGCGCTGCCGCAGCCGCGGCAGCCGTCCTGCTCGGCGCGATCGCGTGGAAGATCTTCCAGCTCGCCTGGCCGGCGATCACGAAGTTCGGCTTTGCGTTCGTCACCCGCCAGGGCTGGGACACGATTCACAGCAAGTTCGGGGCGCTCGACCTGATCTGGGGAACCGCCCTCACCTCGTTCGTCGCGCTGCTGATCGCGACGCCGGTTTCGATCGCGATCGGCCTCTATCTGAGCGAGCTCGCCCCGCGCGGGGCGCGCACGGTGATCGCCTCTCTGGTCGAGCTCCTGGCCGCGATTCCGAGCGTCGTGCTCGGGCTCTGGGGGATCCTCGTTCTAGGTCCGTTCGTCGGTACGGATCTCGAACCCTGGCTGCACCGGCACCTCGGCTTCATCCCGCTCTTCGGCGGCTCGCCCGAGAACGCCGGAATGTTGGTCGCGATCCTTGTGCTGACGATCATGATCGTCCCGATCACCTCCAGCATCTGCCGCGAGCTCTTCCTAGGTGTGCCCACGGAGCTCGAGCAGGGTGCGATCGCGCTCGGCGCCACCCGCTGGGAGATGGTGCGCGGAGTCATCCTCCCCTACACTCGCACCGGCGTCAGCGCGGCGGTGCTGCTCGGTTTCGGCCGCGCGATCGGCGAGGCGATCGCCGTCACCCAGGTGATCGGTGCCGGCCACGGCATCCACTGGTCGCTGTTCGTCACGGGCGACACGCTGGCAAGCAAGCTCGCAGAGCAATACCAGGGTGCCGTCTCGAACATCCAGATCGCCTCGCTCGTGTACCTGGCGGCCATCCTGCTCGTGATCTCTCTGCTCGTGAACCTGACGGCGCTGTCCATCGTGCGGCGCTTCTCGCACGAGCGCACGGGGGAAAGCTGATGGCCGTCGACAGCGGCCGCTATGCCCTGACGCTGAGCCGGCGGACGAGGCGGCGGAAGCTCGTCAACCTGCTGATGCAGTCGCTCGCGACGATCGCAGCGCTCGCGGCGGTCGCCGTGCTCGCGCTGGTGATCGGCTCGGTCGCGCAGCGTGGAGCGAGCGCGCTCAGCTGGGACTTCTTCACGAAGACCGCGGCAACCTTCGGCCAGGGGGGCGGCGGGGTTGCCAATGCGCTCGTCGGCAGCTTCGTGATCGTCGGGCTCGGGACCGCGATGGCGGTCCCGGTCGGCATCCTGATCGCCCTCTACGTGAGCGAGTTTGCGCCGCCGGGCGTCGGCGACCTCGCCAGGCTCGTGCTCGACGTACTGAACGGCCTGCCCTCGATCATCATCGGCATCTTCGTCTACGGCCTGCTCGTGATCGGCAGCGGGCAGGCGGCCTGGAAGGGCTCGTTTGCGCTCGCCATCATCATGCTGCCGCTGGTCGCGCGCGCGACGCAGGAGGTGCTGGCACTCGTCCCGGGCACGCTGCGCGAAGGCGCCCTGGCGCTCGGGGCGAGCCGCTGGCGGACGGTCCTCGGCGTCGTGCTGCCGACGAGCGTCGGCGGGATCCTCACCGGAACGGTGCTGGCGGTCGCACGCGCTGCCGGCGAGACGGCGCCGCTGCTCTTCACGACGTCGATTGCCGCGAACGCCGTTACGTGGGACCCGCGCCAGCCGGTGCTTTCGATCCCCTACGACATCTTTGTGCTGTCCGAGTCGGCGGACCCGGCCGATCACGCCCGCGCTTGGGCGCTTGGCTTCGTGCTGATCAGCTTCGTTTTGGTGACCAGCCTGACTTCGCGCCTGTTGCTCGTCCGCTACCGAAAGAGGCTGGAGGGTTGACCATGGACATGGATACGATGAACGGAGTGGCGCCGATCGAGATTGCTCAGCCTCGCGAGGCGCCGCGGAGCGCTTCCGAACGAGAGACCGTCTTCGAAACACAAGGGCTGACGGTCAGCTACGGGAAGGCGCCCGCCGTCTCGGACGTCGACCTCTCGATCTACCGCAACCTCGTCACCGCGATCATCGGGCCGTCCGGTTGCGGCAAGAGCACGTTCCTACGCTCCCTCAACCGGATGAACGACCTGGTGCCGTCGGCCACGGTCGAAGGCGAGGTGCTGTACCACGGCCAGAACATCTACGGCGACGGCGTCGACCCGGTCGAGGTGCGCCGGCGGATCGGGATGGTCTTCCAGAAGCCCAATCCGTTCCCGAAGTCGATCTACGACAACGTCGCCTGGGGCCTGCGCGTGCTGGGAATGAAGGACGATCTCGACAGCCGCGTGGAGCGCGCGCTGACGCAGGCGGCGCTCTGGGACGAGGTGAAGGACCGGCTCAAGAAGAGCGCCTTCAGCCTCTCCGGCGGCCAGCAGCAGCGGGTCTGTCTCGCCCGTGCGATCGCAGTCGAGCCCGACGTCGTCCTGCTCGACGAGCCCGCGTCGGCCCTCGATCCGATCGCGACCTCGAAGATCGAGGACCTGATGCACGAGCTGAAGAACGAGTACACGCTTGTGATCGTCACGCACAACATGCAGCAGGCAGCGCGCGTGGCGGACATGACCGCGTTCTTTACCCTCGAGCGAACCGAGAGCGGAGGTCACGGCGTCCTCGTCGAGTACGACGAAACGCCGAAGATCTTCACGCAGCCCTCGGACAAGCGGACCGAGGGTTACGTGACCGGCCGGTTCGGCTAAGCCGCGCCGCGTCTCGTTTTCCAAAAAAGGTCAGGGGTACC
This sequence comes from Actinomycetota bacterium, assembly GCA_005883955.1. Lineage (GTDB taxonomy): Bacteria > Actinomycetota > Thermoleophilia > Gaiellales > Gaiellaceae > 13-2-20CM-68-14. Next base: position 29,279 of record VAXH01000064.1, read on the forward strand.
ATGGCTGAGCGGCATGGCTGAGCAGATGAGAATCACGTTTCAAGAAGAGCTGGAGCAGGTCGAGGCGTCGCTTCAGGAGGAAGGTGCCTACGTCCTGCGCGCCCTGCGGGCCGCGGTGAACGCCGTCGAGCAGGCCGATGCGGAGCTCGCCGACGAGGTGATCGCCTTCGACGACGAGATCGACAGCCGCTACTTCTCGATCCAGGAGGGAATCCAGTCGCTGCTCGCCCGGCAGACACCGGTCGCGGTCGACCTCCGCCTCGTGCTCGCAATGCTGCACGCGAACCTTCATCTCGAGCGGATGGGCGACTACTGTGTCACGATCGCGAAACTGACGAAGCTCGTCTCCGACGTCGAGCCCGACGAGGGGCTCGTCCAGGCCTTCGAGGAGATGGGCCAGCGAGCGGAGGAGATGATCCGCATCGCGCTCGACTCGTTCCAGCGCCGCGATCTCGAGGCTGCCTCGTCGCTCGTCGATCTCGACGAACTGATCGACCGTGCCAACCGTCGCGCGGTCGAGCGCGTTCTGGACTTCGGCAGCGACGAGTCCAAGCGAGAATGGGGCCTCCGGATGATCCTCGTCTCCCGCTGCCTCGAGCGGATCGGCGACCACGCCGTCGACATCGGCGAGCAGACGGCCTTCCTGGTCACGGGAGAGTTCCGCGAGTTCACGGACGCATCCCACCAGGGCGGCGGCTGAACGAAGCCCGTCGGGCCGGCCTCGACGCCGGCCCTTGGGCTTTCGAGAGAAACCTCGCCCGAGACGAAGGGAGGGGAGTGCTCGGGCGTATCTCTTACGACGCGGCCGCGGCGCGCCGGTTAGCCTGGCTTACCAACACCAAACGTTCAGCTCCAGGGCGGCGGATTGTTCACCCATGACCCGCCGAGCATCGTCGCGACGACACGCACCTCGGGCAGTTCCTCGGGGGGGCACGCGACCGGGTCGCGGTCGAGCACGACGAGGTCGGCGTAGTAGCCCGGAAGCAGCTTGCCGCGGCGCCGCTCGTCACCTGCGAGCCAGGCCGGATTGACCGTCGAGGCCTGAAGAGCCTGCTCGATTGTCAGCGCCTGCTCCGGGTGCCACGCGGGCCGCTCGTCGAGTGTGCGCAGGACTCCAGCGCAGATGCCGGCGAGCGGGTCGAGTTCCTCGATCGGCGCATCGGAGCCGTTCGCGACGAGGGCACCCGAGTCCCAGAGCGAGCGAAAGGCGTAGGCGTCATCGGTCTTGCCCGCCCAGAGCCTGTCGGCGAGGTCGCGGTCGGACGGCGCGTGCGAGAACTGCACCGAGGCCGCGACTCCGAGTTGGGCGAACCGCCCGACATCCTCGGGCGCGAGCAGCTGCGCGTGCTCGACACGCTGGCGGAGGCCGAGCGGCTGCCAGTCGACACGGGTTTCCTCGAAGGCGTCGAGCGCATCGCGGTTCGCCTGGTCGCCGATCGCGTGAACGGCGACCGGGAAGCCTGCGCGAGCCGCGTGCCTGATCAGCCCGGCGAACTCCTCGCGGCTTGTGATCTCGACGCCGGAGCCGTCGAGCAGGCGCGCGGTCTGCGAGCCGAGCGTGCCGTCCATGAACACCTTCAGGTAGCCGAGCTTGAGCCGCGGGTTGCCGAGGCCGCTGCCGATCCCGAGAGCGCCGAGCTCGTCTGCCCTCTCGGCCGGCAGCGACTGCCAGACGCGGATCGAGAGCGGGTGTTCGGCGTCGAGGCGCTGCCAGAACCGCAGCGCGCCCAACCAGCCGTCCTTGTCATGGACGGCGGTGACGCCGCGCGCGTTGGCCAGCTTGATCGCGTCGCGCATCGCCTCGACGTACTCGTCGTCAGTGGTCTCGATGTATGCGTCGCGGAAGTGCCAGCAGGACTCCTCACGCAGGACGCCGGTCGGCTCGCCACGCTCGTCCAGCTCGACGACCCCTCCTGGCACCTGCAGGTCGCCGTTCGCGCGGGCCAGCGCTGCCGAGTTGAGCCAGACCGAGTGCGAGTCGCGGGCCATCAGAGCGACCGGCGTCTCGCCGGCGATCTCGTCCAGCAGCTCCTTTGTCGGCTCGACCCACGGCCGCCAGTCGCCGCTGCGCCAGCCGCGGCCGAGCAGCCAGGTCCCGGGGCGGACATCGGGGAGCGCGACACGAACGCGGGCAAGCGCCTCGTCGAGCGAGCGGGTGTCCTCGAGCCGAACCTCTCGCTGCTGGGCTCGCGAGTGCAGTTTCATGCGTCCCGACTCCGCCGGCAATCCACTCGCCGGCGATCGCGAGCCCGCGGGCCGTCGGCAGCGACGGCTCCATCGTCCGGACGATGCCGTTCTCGAGGATCACCGCCGCCAAAGCATGCCGACTTGACCGCTACGCCGATGGCGATGATCATCTGGCCGTCCTAACCGAGAGAAGGAGGCGCGCTTGGCGACCGACTGGTACATGGAAGGTCCCTGGTTCAAGAACTGCAACTGCGACCCGGGCTGCCCATGCGACTTCAATCAGTTTCCGACGCACGATCACTGCGAAGGCGCGGTGGCGATGCGGATCGACAGAGGCAACTTCGGCGACGTCGACCTGACCGGGCTGCACTGGGCAGGAGTCGTCAAGTGGCCCGGAGCGATGCACGAGGGCAACGGCGACGTCGTTCCGATCATCGACGAGAGGGCCGACGAGCGGCAGCGCGAGGCGCTCCTCCAGATCCTGAGCGGGCAGCAGGGCGACACGTTCTTCGAGATCGTCGCC
>VAXH01000033.1 GCA_005883955.1 Actinomycetota bacterium
TTCGAAGCTCCAGGTACCGAGCCTGCTCGGGTCGATCAAGCACAACGTCGAGGTCGGCCGCGCCGGTGGGAGCGGCGTCGACCTCTCGACGATGTTGAACTACGCGCTCTTCTTCCACGGACTTCCCGGCGGGCACTTCGTCCAGGTCAAGATCCAAGGGCTCGAAGGGCAGAGCGACCTGACGACCGCGACGCAGAACGTCACGAACGCGGTTCAGCAGTTCATGAATCCGGATCCGGAAGCGCCGCAGAAGGCGAACGCCGCCGCGTTGGACGAGAAGTACAAGTCGAAGGCGCACGGGATCAACCCGAAATCGATCTTCATCACCGTCCTGAACGGCAACGGCTTCACCGGCTCGGCGGCCTCCGCGGGAACGCAACTACGGGACCGGAATTACCAGATCTTGCAACCGCCGGCGGCACTCCGCGCCGATTCGCCCGACGGCTGGAATCACGCGCGCACCCGTGTCTTCTACGACGTGGCAAAGAAAAACGCCAAGCAAGCCGCGACGCAAGTCTCCAAGCTCTTTGCCGACGCCTCGACCGGGCCGCTGACGCCGAAGTTCCAGCCGTACGCGAACGGCGCGGCTCTCGTGGTGGTGGTTGGGAAGAGTTATCAGGGCTCGCTGATCGGCTCGACCCCGTCCGCGCCGCCGCCCAAGCACCAACCGCCGCACACGTTCTCAAACCCGGGCGCCTCCCTCTCCCTGATGCGGTCGATCCGGCGCAAGCTGCCGTTCCGCGTCGAGTACCCGAGCGTGATCGAGCGCAACTCCCGCGTCGATCCGGAGCCGCCGAACCCTCGCGTCTACACCGTGCAGGGGCACAAGATGGCTCGGCTGGTCTTCACGAACGGGGTGAACGGCGAGTACTGGGGTATCCAGGAGATGAACTGGGGCGGCGCGCCGGCGCTCTCGGAGAAGAACTTCGTCCGCCACTTCGGCCGCCGGACGTTCGAGTTCTTCTACTCCGGTTCGAACCTCCACATGGTCGTGCTGAAGGAGAACCGCGCCACCTACTGGGTCGTCAACACACTCGACGATGCACTTTCGCCGGAGACGATGATCGCGATCGCGCGCGGGCTTCGACCTCTAAGGTGACGCGGGTGAACAGGCAGGCCAAAGAGCCGATCGCGATCTTCGGCGCCGGTTGGGTCGGCCTCGTGACGGGCGCCTGCTTCGCCGAGCTCGGTCACGAGGTGACGATCCGCGACATCGTCCCGGAGAGGATCGAGCGGCTGCGGGCGGGTGAGGTGCCTTTCTTCGAGCCAGGCCTCGGCGAGCTGCTGGAGCGGAATGCGGACCGGCTGACATTCACGCTGGACGCCGGGGAAGCGGCCGTCGCGGCGGAGCTCGTCTTCATCTGCGTCGACACGCCGCCGACCTACTCGGGCGACGCCGATCTCTCGCGCGTCTGGACGGTGATCGACGAGCTACCTCAGCTCGAGCGCCGCACGATTCTGGTGATGAAGAGCACCGTCCCCGTCGGTACCGGCGAGAAGGTCCGGGCGGCGCTCGAGGGGCGCGGGTTGAGCCACATCGGTTACGTGTCGAATCCGGAGTTCCTGGCCGAAGGTGGGGCGGTCGAAGACTTCATGCATCCAGACCGGGTCGTGATCGGCGCCTTTGCGGACGCCGATGGTGACCGCATCGCCGCTCTCTACATGGAGATGGATGCTCCGGTCGTGCGCGGTGACGTCGCGTCTGCCGAGATGACCAAATTGGCCGCAAACGCATTCCTGACCACGCGGATCAGCTTTATCAACGAGATCGCCAACGTCTGCGAGCTCATCGGCGCCGACGTCGAGCTGGTCGCTCGCGGCGTCGGCCTCGACCATCGGCTCGGCCCACATTTCCTCCGTGCAGGCATTGGCTGGGGCGGTAGCTGCTTTGGGAAGGATGTCTCTGCTCTGAAACAGCTGGCCGGCAATTCGGGCTACCAGTTCCAGCTGCTCTCGGCGGTCATCGAGGTCAATGAGCTTCAGAAGCGCCGAGTTGTTCAGAAGCTTCAGAAACATCTTGGGCGTTTGCGCGGGAAGACTGTCGCCCTGCTTGGGCTGAGCTTCAAGCCGAACACCGACGACATGCGGGATGCCCCCTCGCTCGTTCTCGCGTCGCGGCTGCTCGCGGAGGGTGCGGAAGTGCGCGCCTATGACCCCGCGGCAAAGCCCCACGAGCTTCTCCGCGGAGTGGCGCTCTGTTCCTCTGCCCTCGAGGCCGTGGACAGCGCCGACGCAGCGGTGATCGTCACCGAGTGGGACGAGTTTCGTTCCTTCGCCTCGCCGGCGATTCGGGACGCGATGCGCCGGCCGCTGATCATCGACGGCCGCAATCTGCTCGATCCTGACGCGACCCGTGCGGCCGGGTTCGATTACGAAGGCATCGGTCGCGCCTCTTCGCCGCTCGCCGCGTTCGCTGAGACCGAAGAACGCGACACAGAACTCGCCGAATAGTGGAGGCGATCATCCTGGCGGGCGGCAAGGCCGAACGGCTCGGCGACGTTGCAGGCGGCTTGCCGAAGCCGCTCGTGCCCGTTGCGGAACGCCCGCTGGCTGCCTGGCAGGTCGGCTTGCTCGGCCGCGCCGGAGTCGAGCGAGTGATCATCAGCTGCGGCGCCGGAACCGGCGAGGACTTCGCAGCCGCGCTGGGTGGCCTAGGCGTGGAAGTCGCGATCGCCGAAGAGCCGGAGCGGCTCGGCCGCGGTGGAGGCATCCGCTTCGCGGCGAACGAGCGCCGAGAGGGCGGCGACGTCCTCGCTCTGAACGGGGACGAGCTGCTGGACATCGACTTTCCGCGTCTGCTCGAGACTCACCGGGCCAACGGCGCCGCGGCGACGATCACCGTGGCGCGCCCGAAATCACCGTTCGGGGTGGTCGAGCTCGACGATGACCGCGTGACCGGCTTCGCAGAGGGCGGGATGATCGAATGCTGGGTCAGCTGCGGCGTCTACGTCCTCGGCGAGGATGCGCTTGCGCGTTTCCCGGAGCGGGGCGACCACGAGACGACAGCGTTCCCAGAGCTCGCCGCGGAGGGCAAGCTCGCTGCTTTCCGCCACGAAGGCCTGTGGCTGACAGTCAATACACCCAAAGACCTGCGGCGCGCCGAGGAGTATGTCGGCGCGCACCCGGAATGGCTACGGGCCTGAGCCGCCGCTTGCGGCGTCTCTTGGAGGACGTGCGGGCTCGCCCGTGCGTCCGTCCGCGGTGATGGAGCGCTGTTCGTTTGAGAACGGCGACGCGGTCGGCGTAGGATCGTCTAGTGGAGAGGCCTTTGTCCTCGCCTAACCTCGAGGGGCTCGACCGCTTCTCCTTCCAGCCCGACCGGATCGAGAAGCCGTGGGGTCACGAGCTGATCTGGGCGAAAGCCGAAGGCTACGCGGGCAAGGTTCTCTTCGTGCGCGCCGGGCAGTCGCTCAGCCTCCAGTTCCACCGGGTCAAGGACGAGAGCTGGTACGTCCTAGCGGGCCGCGCCGAGCTGCAGCTCGGCGAAGCCGGGGAAGCCGTACTGAGGGCGGAAGTGGTTGGTCCCGGCGTGGCTTTCCGCTTCCGTCCGGGCACCGTGCACCGCGTACGTGCGCTCGAGGACACGACTATCCTCGAGGTCTCGACGCCTCAGCTCGGAGACATCGTCCGGCTCGAGGACGAGTACGGCCGCGAGGGCACGACACAACCTTGACACGGCTCTGTTAGGGTTCTCTCCCGATGGAGTCGCTGACCGTCGGCCAGGCCGCCACGCGCACCGGGTGGTCGCCCAGGATGCTCCGCTACCTCGAGCGGGCGGGCCTCGTGATCCCGGCCCGCAACCCGAGCGGATACCGGCAGTACGGCCTGCTCGAGCTCAACCAGCTGCGGTCGCTGAACGAGCTTCGCCGCCGCTTCGACGTCGGAATCGACGAGCTCGCCTTCACGGTCCGGTTGCAGCAAGAGCCGGCGCTCCAAGCCGCCGTCGAAACGTGGCTCGCCGGAACACAGCTCTCCGCCCTCGACTGGGAGCAGCGCAAGCACGAACGCCTGCTCGCCGCCTAGCAACGAAAGGACTGAATGGCCACCACCAAGCGTCATGACGTGAAAGACATCTCGCTCGCGCCCGAGGGCGTCCGCAGGATCGCCTGGGCCGACCGTCACATGCCGGTGCTCGCGGCGATCCGCGACCGCTTCGAGGCCGAGCAGCCGCTCGCCGGCTACCGCATCGCAGCCTGCCTGCACGTGACGAGCGAGACAGCGAACCTGATGCGCACGCTGAAGGCCGGCGGCGCAGACATCGTGCTCTGCGCCTCGAACCCGCTCTCGACCCAGGACGACGTCGCCGCCGGTCTCGTCGACGAGTTCGACGTCTCGGTTTTCGCGATCAAGGGCGAGGACAACGACACCTACTACCGCCATATCGAAGCGGCGGTCGACCACAAGCCCCAACTGACAATGGACGATGGCGCCGACGTCATCGGCGTTCTCCATTCGCATCGCCGCGAGCAGCTCGGCGACATCCTCGGCGGGATGGAGGAGACGACGACCGGGGTGATCCGCCTGAAGGCGCTCGAGCGCGACGGCGCGCTCGGCTTCCCCGTGATCGCGGTCAACGACGCGAACACGAAGCACATGTTCGACAACCGCTACGGGACGGGGCAGTCCACGATCGACGGGATCATCCGCGCGACGAACGTCCTGCTCGCCGGGGCAACCTTCGTCGTTGCCGGTTACGGCTGGGTCGGCAAGGGCGTCGCCCTCCGCGCGCGCGGCATGGGCGCGCACGTGGTCGTCACCGAGGTCGACCCGCTCGCGGCGCTCGAAGCGACCATGGACGGCTTCGAGGTACAGCCGATGAGCAGGGCGGCCGAGACCGGCGACATCTTCTGCACGGCCACCGGCGACAAGTCCGTGATCACGCGTGAGCACCTGGAGCGGATGAAGGACGGCGCCATCCTCGCCAACACGGGCCACTTCAACGTCGAGATCGAGATCCCGGCGCTGCGGCAGCTCGCGACCGAGACGCGGAAGGCCCGCGAATTCGTCGAGGAGTTCGAGCTTCGGGACGGAAGGCGGCTCTTCCTCGTCGCCGATGGACGGCTCGTCAACCTCTCGTCCGCCGAGGGGCATCCTGCGTCCGTGATGGACATGTCCTTCGCCAACCAGGCGCTCTCGGCGGAGTACGTGGTCACGAATGCGGCCAACCTCGAGCGGCGCGTCTATCCGGTTCCGAGCGAGATCGACAGCGAGATCGCGCGGTTGAAGCTCGCGACCATGGGCATCGAGATCGACACCCTCAGCGAGGAGCAGGCCAAGTACCTGGCCTCGTGGGACGAAGGAACCTGAGCCCCTGAAGGGCGTCGTCCTCGCGGCCGGGTACGCCACGCGGCTCTACCCGCTGACATTGAACCAACCGAAGCATCTGCTCGAGGTCGGGGGACGCCCGATCCTCGAGCGGTTGCTCGGGCAACTCGCCGAGATCGAGTGGCTCGACCACGTCTACGTGGTCACAAATGCGAAGTTTGCCGACCGGTTCCGTGAATTTGCGACCTCTTGGCACGGCCCGTTCGAGCTGACGGTCGTCGACGACGGGACGACGAGCGACGACGACAAGCTCGGTGCGATCGGCGACCTCGCCCTGGTGATCCGGCAGGAAGGCATCGACGAAGATCTGCTCGTCGCAGCCGGCGACAGCATCTTCGGCGTGGGCCGACTGGGCGACTTCGTACGGCTCGGCCTTGCCAAGAGCGCGCCGGTGACTGCTGTAGTCGACGTCGGCGACCTCGAGGAGATCAAGCGTTTCAGCGCGATCACGCCCGACGACGAGGGGCGGATCGCTGCTTTCCAGGAGAAGCCCGAGCAACCCAAGAGCACCCTGGCCGGAATCGCCCTCTACTTCTACCCGCGTTCGGCGCTGCCGCTGGTCGGCCGCTACCTCGAGGAAGGCAACAATCCCGACCAGCCCGGCCGACTGGTCGAGTGGATGTACGAGCGGACGCCGTTCTACGTCTGGCACGTACCCGGACGCTGGTATGACATCGGCTCGCCCGAGACGCTCGAGCAGGCCGACCGCGAGTTCAGCGCGTAGCCTCACCCGTCCCGCCGGGACGTGTCCTCGTGCCTGGCACGAAATCGGCCCCCGGACAGGTCCCTTGATTCGCGGATAACAGCCCCACTTGCAGGGCTTTTGTCGTTTCTGGCCCTGTCCCCATGCCTGGCACCGGGACGGCGAGTGGGTGCTTGCGCGAGCCGTCAGGCCGCGCGATCCAGACCTCCTGGATGCTGTCGGGAAGGAACTTTGTGTACGCGATCGCCTTCATCGCCGCACGCTGCTTCGAGGTCCCGCACCCCGTAAGGGCGAGGGCCGCCGTTGCCGCGAGGAGAAGTTTCACGTTCGTGATCCTTTCCTGACGAGGACGTGACGGAACAAGCCGTAGCTTCCGAGGGTGCTCGATCTGCTCCTCCCGCAGCGATGCGTCGTCTGCGGTCTGCGCGGCACGCAGTTCTGTGCGGCATGCCTCGTTCGGCTGCCCCGGATCGAGCCACCCCTCTGCGAGCGCTGCGGCACTCCGACGGCCTGGCCGGTGCGCCGGTGCCGCGAGTGCTCGGGGCGTCGGCTCGCCTTTGCGAGTGCCCGCGCCTCCGTTCACTACGACGATGCCGTTCGCGCTTTCGTCGCCGCGTGGAAGGAGCGCGCGGTGCGGCGGCTCGCCGCGTCGGCGGTCGCAGTCGTGATCGAGGTCGTCCCGCCGCCGAGAGCGGACATCGTCACGTTCGTCCCGCCCGACCCCGACCGGGGACTGAGACGCGGCCATCACCCGCCGCGACAGCTTGCCGAGCGACTGGCCGAGCACTGGGCTCTGCCGCTCGCCGCGCCGCTCAGGCGCCGCGCCGCCAAGCGGCAACGCGGGCTCTCCCGCGCCGAGCGGCGCCGCAACGTTTCCGGGGTTTTCACCGCCAAGGGACCCGTCCCGAACGCGGTCGTGCTGGTCGACGACGTCTACACGAGTGGCGCCACCGCGAACGCCGCCGCCTCGGCAATGCGGAAAGCGGGCGCCCGCAGGGTCGAGATCGTGACTTTCGCGCGAGTAGTCCGATAGATTTCTGGGCGTGCAGCTTCGCGTGAAGGGCCGCGGGGTCGAGGTCACCGACGCGATCCGCTCGTATGCCGAAAAACGCCTCGGCAAGCTGGAACGCCAACTGCCCGATCCTGAGATCGAGCTCCAGCTCTCAGCCGAGCAGAATCCGTCGATCCGAGACAACCACGTTGCCGAGGCGACGGTGAGGACGAAGGGGCCCGTGCTGCGCGCCCGCGAGAGCTCGCAGGACGTCCGTGCCTCGATCGACCAGCTCGTCGACAAGCTCGAACGCCAAGCGACCCGCTACCGCGAGAAGAGAGGCCGGCGCCGTCGCCCCGGCCGGCAGGCACCCGAACAAGGATTCCAGATGCCCGAAGAACCGCAGATCGTCAAGACGAAGCAGTTCGCAGTCAAGCCGATGAACGCCGAGGAAGCCGTGCTCCAGCTCGAGCTCGTCGGCCATGACTTCTTCGTCTTCCGCAACGCCGACTCCGACGAGGTCAACATCGTCTACCGCCGCCGCCGGGGCGGCTACGGCCTGATCGAGCCGCAGTAGGACTCAGGAGATGCGGTTCTTCCGACGGGGGGAGACCCTGAACGAACGCTTGCTCCGCGAGGCCGGTCTCGACCGCTCGGAGGCGGAGCTCGACGCCGAGGCCGCTCGGCCGCCGCCGCCACTCGACCCAGTCCTGACCTTTCGCCAGCAGTTCGACACGGGCGCAGGCGCCCTCGCGGGTGCAGGCCTGCCGCCTCGCGCGCGCCGCTGGGACGCGGTCGTCACCGCAGAGGCGCCGGACGTGGATGGCAACGAGGTCGATTTCGTCGCGCTCCCCGACGGTTCGCTCCTCGTCGAGGAGGAGGAAGGCGTTGCCGCGCTCGATCCGTTTGCCCAGGCGGTGGAAGGCGAGCTCCCGCCACCGTATCGCGTGCACGCTGTCCGCCAGACAGAACGCCTCTGGGCGGTCTCGGCCCTCCGAATCGAGGTTGCGCGGTTCGAGGCCGACGGCGACGTCATCGAACTGACGCAGACGAACGACGGCAGGGCCCTCCGTGTCGACGGGATGCCCGCCTTCGGAAGCATTCCGGCGCTCGAACGACTGGGCGAAGCGGCCGCTGGTCCCGCGTATGCGGTTCATGCCGAACGCCTGGATGCCGATCTCTGGGAGGTCCGGGTAGCTCCCCTCTAAGCCGCTACCCTGAATACAGATGGCTCAAGACCTAGGCAGCCTCGAAAAAGTCCTCCGGCTCGGTGAAGGCCGGCGGCTCAAGCGCCTGCAGGCCCAGGCGGAGTACGTCGCGTCGCTCGAGCCGGATTTCGAACAGCTCTCCGACGAGGAGCTCGCGGCCAAGACGGCTGAGTTCAAGCAGCGCTACGAGAACGGTGAGACGCTCGAGGAGCTGCTCTTCGAAGCCTACGCGGCCGTTCGCGAGGCCGCCAAGCGCGCGCTCGGCCAGCGCCCCTTCGACGTCCAGGTGATGGGCGGCATCGTCCTCCACGAGGGTGACATCGCCGAGATGAAGACGGGTGAAGGTAAGACGCTCGTCGCGACGCAGCCGCTCTACCTGAACGCGCTAGCCGGCAACGGCGTCCACTTGGTCACGGTCAACGACTATCTCGCCAAGCGCGACGCCGGCTGGATGGGGCCCGTCTACGAGAAGCTCGGCATGCGCGCCGCCTACATCGAGAACATGATGCCGTTCGCCGAGCGCAAAGAGGCGTACGACGCGGAAATCACCTACGGCACGAACTCCGAGTTCGGCTTCGACTACCTGCGCGACAACATGGCCGTCGCCCTCGACGGGGTCGTCCAGCGCGGCCACAGCTACGCGATCGTGGACGAGGTCGACTCGATCCTGATCGACGAGGCGCGGACGCCGCTGATCATCTCGGGCGAGCCGGAGACTGCCGCCAGGATCTACTACGACTTCGCCAGGATCGCGAAGTCGCTCAACGCCGTTCCGCACGACCCGCTGCAGAAGGGCGAGCATCCCGACGCGGACTACGAGTACGACGAGAAGCACAAGAC
>VAXH01000108.1 GCA_005883955.1 Actinomycetota bacterium
CGGCCGCGGTCTCTTCCTCTGCTTCGAGCACCGGCACCGCGGGTCCCTCCGTCGTCGCGCCACTGTGCGGCAGCAACCGCGCCGAGATGACCTGCCCCTCGGGGGCCTTGGCCTGGATGCCCTGCAGGATCTCCTGCACGACGTCGGGGTGCTCCTTCAGGAAGGCGGTCGCGTTCTGGCGGCCTTGGCCGAGGCGCTCGTCACCGAAGGAGAAGTACGACCCGGACTTCTGGACGATCTTCCGCTCCAGCCCGCCCTCGAGAACCGTGCCCTCCCAGGAGATGCCGTCGCCGTAGATGATGTCGAACTCGGCCTGCTTGAACGGCGGCGCGACCTTGTTCTTCACCACCTTCACGCGGACGCGGTTGCCGATCGCCTCGACGCCTTCCTTCAGCGTCTCGATGCGCCGGATGTCGAGCCGGACCGACGCGTAGAAGCGAAGCGCCCGCCCGCCGGGCGTCGTCTCCGGGCTGCCGAACATGACGCCGATCTTCTCGCGCAGCTGGTTCGTGAAGAGGCAGATCGTGTCGGTGCGGTTGAGCGTGCCGGCGAGCTTGCGCAGCGCCTGCGACATCAGCCGTGCCTGCAGGCCGACATGGCTGTCCCCCATCTCGCCCTCGATCTCGGCTTTCGGCGTCAACGCCGCGACGGAGTCGACGGCGACGACATCGAGGGCGCCGGAGCGGATCAGCAGCTCTGTGATCTCGAGCGCCTGCTCGCCCGTGTCCGGCTGGGAGACGAGCAGGTCGTCGATGTTCACGCCGATGTTGCGCGCGTACTGGGGGTCCATCGCATGCTCGGCGTCGATGAACGCGCAGATGCCGCCGCGCCGCTGCGCCTCGGCGATCACGTGGTAGACGAGGGTCGTCTTGCCCGAGGACTCCGGGCCGAAGATCTCGACGATTCGCCCGCGTGGCAGGCCGCCGATTCCGAGCGCGAGGTCGAGCGAGAGCGACCCGGACGACACCGCGCCGACCGACACCGCCGCGGCGTCGTTCATCTTCATCACGGCGCCCTTGCCGAAAGCACGCTCGATCTGCCCGAGCGCGGTATCCAGTGCTTGCTCGCGATCCACCTCTAGCTCCCTTCTAGCGCCACCGATTGCAGGACTTCGTACTGCGCCCCTGTCGGCCGCAGAACGGACATATAAACAGCAGCTTCGGACGTCACGAACGATCCCAGCTCCGGAAGCGGGGGCTGGAGCCGTGGCCGCTCGCGAAAGCGGATGACGGTGAGGTGCGGCAGCCACGCACGCTGCTCCCGCTCGTAGACGCCGAGCCGCTCCAGACGCTCATGGAGATCGACCGCCATGCTCGCCGCTCGGCCGCCCTCGTCCTCGAGCACGAGCATGCCGACGCTACGCGTCTCGCGGTAGCCCTTGACCATGAGGATTGCGGGTTCGGCTGCAAGGGCGGCCGCCCGCAATTCAGCTCCGACCGCCTCGAGCTCGCCGGCGGGCCGGTGGCCGAGAAATGCAAGCGTGATGTGGAGCTGCGCGCGGCCGACCACGCGGACCCCGGCCGCCTCGCCGAAGGCTTCGGCTTGCCACCGCGACAGCTCCTCGACAATGTCGGCGGGAAGGAGCAAGGCACAGAACAGGCGCAGGCGTTCACGGCCACCGACGCTAGCAGGCACATTCACACGGAACCGTCCCGACTCTGTGACAAGAGCCGCCGCAGCAGGTGCAGCGCAGCGACGGCGGCCCGCGCCCGCACAGTCTCGCGATCGGCGGGGACGCTGAAATGCGCGGCGAGCTCTCCGTCCGGCCCGGTCGCGTGGAGATAGACGAGACCTACCGGCTTTTCAGCCGTGCCGCCGCCGGGCCCCGCCACGCCGGTGTCGGAGACCCCCACATCCGTCTCGAGCCGCTCTCGCACCCCCGCGGCCATGGCCGCCGCCGTCTCGGCCGAAACGGCCTCATGAGCGGCAAGCACATCCGTCGGGACCGCGAGCTCCCGCGTCTTCACGTCGTCCGCATATGCGACGACGGCGCCGCGGAAGACGTCGCTCGAGCCCGGAACCGCGGTCAGCCTCGCCGCGACGAGACCGCCGGTGCAGGACTCGGCGGTCGCCAGGGTGAGGCCACGCTCGCGGCAGAGCTGGAGCACGATCTCGGCCACCGTCCGCTCGTCCTCGGAGAAGAGGAACTCGCCCACCCGCCCGCGCAGACCCGCCGCGATCGCATCCGCACGCTCGATCCCGGCCTCGCCGACGACGAGATCGACGTGGATCTCGAAGTCGCGCGCGCAGACCGTCGCCTCCACCCCGGCCCCGTCGCCGCCGGCCTCCTCCAGCGCTCGGGCAACGGCCGACTCGCTGACGCCGTAGAACCGAAGCGTGCGCCGCTCGGGCGCCCGACCGCGCGCGAGCACTTCTCGGACGAGCTCGTTCTCGATCGCCGCCGTCCAGAGCCGCTGCAACTCGGGCGGCGGCCCCGGCAGCACGACGAGGACGGTGCTCGTGATCTGGATCACAAACCCCGGGGCCGTCCCGGCAAGGCCGAGCGAAACAGCTCCCGCGGGCAGCGTCGCCTGTTTGCGGACGCCGGCAGCGAAATCCGCATAAGGGCGGCCGAGGCGGTCCGCCAGCCGTCGCGAGATTGTCGCGATTTCTTGGTCCAGTGCACGATCGAGGACGAGCTCGCGTCCGGCGACGCGCGCCAGCGTCTCGACGGTGCGGTCGTCGTGCGTCGGCCCCAGGCCGCCGGAGATCACGCAGAGATCCGTGCCGAGGCCTGTCCGAAGTGCCCCCTCGAGCTCCTGCGGCGCATCGCCGACGATGACGATCTCCGCGGGTTCGACGCCGAGCGAGACGAGCTCGCGCGCGAGAAAAGGACCGTTCAGGTCGCGGCGGTCGCCGCGAACGAGCTCGCTGCCGGTGACGACGACAACCGCCCGGACCGGGCTCAAGTAGCCGGCGGTGCCTTCCTGATCGACGTCGGCGTGACGAGCAGCTGCTCGGGCTTGGCCTTGGCGGCGCCCGGAATCACCACGACTCGGCCGTTCAACTGCGCGACGAGGTTCTGCGGCTTGCTCGCAGCGAACCAGATCCGCCGGTACGCGAACGGGAGCTGGTGGCCCTGCGTGAGGGTGCCGATGAATTTCTGGACCCCGGCCGCCGAGCCGGCGCGCACGTTGAGCCAGCAGTCGCCGTTCGTGGCGGTCAAGATCAGCCGAGCCTTCGGCGGAGCCGGCTTGTGCTGCCGCTTCTTGGCGACTGTCGGACCCGGCGAGTTGACTCCCTGGACCTGCGGGTTGCCGCTCGAGCCCCACTTCCAGGCGGCGATGACGAGCGCGAAGACAACTGCGATCGCGCCGACGACGACCAGGACGGCGCGGGTCTCGAAGCGCGGCCCGAGCGGCTGCGGCCGGCGCTGGTAGTCGCGCGGCCGCAACGGGGTGTCCTCCTCGCCGGTGACGAAGCGCGAGTTGTACTCGTCCAAGTAGAGCTGCCCTTCGAGCCCGAGCGCGTCCGCATAGTTCCGCAGGAAGCCCTTCACGTACGTGGGCGCCGGCAGTACGTCGAAGTCCTCGTCCTCGAGGGCCTTCAGGTACTTGGCGCGGATCTTCGTTTGCTGCTCTAGCTCGGGGAACTCGAGCTGTTGCCGCAGGCGGGCTTCACGCAGGCTATTGCCGATCTCGAACACGGGCTCGCGCGATTGTAGTGCCGAATGCGCTTAGCGACCAGGGCAACTTCGAGGGTCATTCGGACCAGAGCAGCAACCCGAAAAACGCCAGCGACAGGGCGGCCGTCAGCCCGAGGCAAAGGCCGAGGAGGCCGAGCCACTTCCCCACGCGCGCCGTGCCCTCCCCCACGCGTGAGAGCATCCGCTCGACCCTGAAGCGGGCGCTGCGCGCGAGCAGCACCGCAATCAGGCCGAGAAGCGTCCCGGCGACCGCTTCGCCACCGACGGCTTGTGGCAGATTCACGTTCTTCAGGCGCGTCGAGTAGAGGGCCACCGGAATCGCCGCCAGCGACAGCAGCCCGAAGGCGACGGAGAGCCGCGCCCGGTCGTTCCGCATTCGAACGGCGCTGCTCATCGGCCGCGCCGGCAAAGCCGCCACGGCCTCTCCTGGTCGGCGTCGCAAGCGAGCGCCTTACTGCTTGATGTACGGACGGCCAATGGCGGCGGGAGGAATCGAGCGGCCGATCACACCTGCGACCGCGATCAGGGTCAAAACGTACGGGAGAGTCTGGAAGAGCACGGGCCACGCCGCCGAGCTCGACGCCGAGAGGTCGGGGAGCCGCAACGCAAGCGCGCTCGAGAAGCCGAAGAGGAGCGCGGCCGCGAAGGCGCCGAACGGTCGCCAGCCGCCGAAGATCAGAGCCGCCAAGGCGATGAAGCCGCGCCCCGCGGTCAGGTTCTCCGTGAACGAGTTGAGGAATCCAATCGACAGGAAGACTCCGCCGAGCGCCGCGAGCGCCCCGGAGAGTATGACCGCGCCGTAGCGGGTCCGATAGACGGAGATCCCCAGCGTGTCGGCCGCCCGTGGGTGTTCGCCGACGGAGCGGATCCGCAGACCCACCGGTGTTTTGAACATCACGACGTACGAAACCGGCAGCAGGAGCAGGGACAGCCAGACCATCAGGTTCAGCTGGCCGATCGAGTTGTAGAGGAAGTTGCCCAAACCGTGCGGCGGAATGTGCGAGAGGAACTTGATGTTCACGTCGGGGATGGCCGGCAGGTTGTTGGGCGTGCCGTTGTTGCCGTAGTGCTGGTTGTAGAGATAGCCGGTAACACCGAGGGCGAGGAAGTTGATCGCGGTTCCGGTGACGATCTGGTCCGCGCGAAGGCTGATCGTGAAGATCGCGTGCACCAGCGCGAGCAACGCCCCCGAGAGCATGCCGATGAAGATGCCTCCGACCCAGGACCCGGTCTGGTCTGCGCCGTAGGCACCGAAGAAGGCGCCCATCAGCATCATCCCTTCCAGGCCAATGTTCACGACCCCGCTCCGCTCGGAGAACATGCCTCCGATCGCGGCGAAGGTGAGCGGCGTCGCAAAGCGAAGCGTGGCCGCGAGCAGCGCCGACCAGACGAAGACGCCTTCGAGGTTCGAGGAGCTCGCCCTCATCGCAAGCAGGGCCCCGGCGATGCCCACGAGGCCGATCACGATCGCGCCCCCGCCGACTCGCACCTTGCCGCGCGAGATCGCCCAGATTCCAGCCGCGGCCGCGAGGATTCCGACGGCCACGGGCGCGGGTGCCGTTCGCACGCCGAACGGGGGGAGCGCGAGCCACAGGGCCAGGAACCCCAGCGCGATGCCGACGAGGCCGATCGTTTGCGGCGCGCTCGCCCGCGTCCAGGCGGCACGCTGCAATTGCTCTGCGCGAACGCTCATGGGCCAACCTCGTGAGCGGTTCGGTGGACCGCGAGACGAATTCCGACACGAGTTCTCCAGCGAAACCGGACGCGTAGCGTGCTCACGCCTGCTCCGCCTTGCGCTGGAGCAGCCGGACCTTCTTCCGCGCCTGCCAGAGGTAGAGGATCAGCAGGTCCGCCCCGACGAAGAGGACGACGAGTCCCTGGATGATCCGCGTCAGGTTGCCCGCAAGCTCCGGCTTGAAGATCGAGGGGTCGAGATTCCGCGACGAGGTGCCGTTCAAGAGCGCGCCGAACAGCAGCGCGGAGAAGAAGATCCCGATCGCGCTGTTACGCCCGAGCAGGGCGACCGCGATGCCGATGAACCCGATCTGAACCGTCTGCACCGAGATCAGGTCGAGGTTGAACTCCCACCCCAGCAGGTCGATCGCGCCCGCGAGACCGGCGAAGGCTCCAGAGATCGCCATCGCGAGGAAGTAGTTCCGTGCGACGCTGATGCCGCCATAGCGCGCGGCCTCGGCGTTGAAGCCGACGGCGCGGACTTCGTAGCCGAGGGTCGTCCGGTTGAGCAGGATCCAGTAGACGACGAGTGCGCCGAGGGCGATGAAGAAGCCGATGTGCAAGCCCTGGAGCAGCGGGTTGCCCCAGAAGACGTGCAGGTGCGCGCTCGGGGCGATTGACTTCGTCACCGGCGCGGAGATCTCCCGCTTGTCTTGCATCGGACCGTTGAAGCCGACCAGATAGCTCCCGATCCAGAGCGCGATCCAGTTCAGCATGATCGTCGTGATCACCTCGTGTGCGCCGGTCGTCGCCTTGAGCAAGCCGGCGATTCCGGCCCAGGCAGCGCCGGCCAGCGTCGCCGCGGCCATCGCGATGATCACGTGCAGCGGGCCCGGGAGACCGGAGAACCAGACCCCGAACTGGACGGCGGTGATCGCCCCGACCGTGTACTGGCCGTTGCCGCCGATGTTGAAGAGCCCGCAGCGAAATGCGAACGCGACGGCGAGCCCGGTCAGGATCAGCGGCGTGACGACGATCAGCGTCTGCTGGAGGTTGAGCGCTGTCAGGTTGCCGGTGTTCCAGCCGGTCCATTTGACGGCGTTCGGGTAGAAGGTGTGCCAGTGCACCGAGACGGGGCTGAGCCAGCTGAGGCCGCTGCCCTTGAAGATCGCCTTGTAGGTGCTGACCGGGTTCTTGCCCGTGGTCGCATAGACGACGAGCCCACCGATCAGGAACGCGACCAGGGCCGTCAGTAGCGGCGTGATCACGCCGCCCGCGCGCTGGTAAAACGCCAGCCGGGCTGCGACCGAAGGAACAGTGCCTTCGGGGGTCGGCTCGGGGGCCTCGGGAGTCTCGCCGGTCAGATCGGGGGGCTCGCCACTCAGCTCGGTCACGCCGCGACCTCGCGTCCCCCGCCCGTCATCTCGATCCCGAGCTGCTCCTCGCCGACGTCGGGGCCGTGCTCCGCGACGATCCGGCCCTCGTAGACGACGAGGACACGATCGGAGAGAGAGAGGATCTCGTCGAGCTCGAGCGAGACCAAGAGCACCGCCTTGCCGTTGTCGCGGGCCTCGACCAGCTGGCGATGAACGAATTCGATCGCGCCCACGTCGAGGCCACGGGTCGGCTGCGCAGCGATCAGGACGCTTGGTCCGCGTCCGATCTCACGCGCGAGTACGACCTTCTGCTGGTTGCCCCCCGACAGGGCAGCCGCGCGCGTCTGCGGGCCTCCGCCGCGGACGTCGTACCGCTTCAGCAGGTCGCGGGCGCGGCGAACGAGCTGTCTCGGAAACAGCCAGCCCCAGCGCGAGTCGGGCGGCTTGTCGAAATCGTGCAGAGCGAGGTTCTCCGCCAGGGAGAACTCGAGCACGAGCCCGCGCAGCTGGCGGTCCTCCGGAATGTGGCCGAGGCCGAGATCGAGGATCGACGACGGGTTGACGCCGGTGACGTCGCGTCCACCGAGCTTCACGGTCCCGGAGCTGACGCGTTGCAGGCCGCTGATCGCGTCGATCAGCTCCGACTGACCGTTTCCGTCGACCCCGGCGAGACCCACGATCTCGCCGCTGCGGACCTCGAAAGAGACGCCTCGAACGGCCTCGAGCCCACGCTCGTCGATGACGTGGAGATCGTCGATCGACAGCAGGGGCTCTGCCACCGACGGGGCGCCCTTGTCGACGCGCAACAGCACGTCGCGGCCGACCATCATCCGCGCGAGCCCTTGTTCGGTTGCGCCCTGACGGTCGACCGTGTCGATCCGGTTGCCGCGCCGCAGCACGGTGATCCGATCCGCGAGCTCGAGCACCTCGTTGAGCTTGTGCGTGATGAAGATCACGGACATGCCCTGGCTCGTCAGCGTCTTGAGGATCGCGAAGAGCTCTCGAGCTTCCTGGGGCGTGAGCACGGCCGTCGGCTCGTCGAGGATGAGAATGTCCGCGTGCCGGTAGAGAGCCTTGAGAATCTCGACGCGCTGTTGCTGACCGACGGAAATCGACTCCACTCGAGCACCCGGATCGATGGCGAAGTTGAACGAGCTCGAGAGCTCGGCCACACGCTTGTTCGCGGCCCGGTAGTCGAGCAGGACGCCCCCCTGCGTCGGCTCGGTCGCCAGGACGATGTTCTCCGCCACCGTCATCACCGGGATCAGCATGAAGTGCTGGTGCACCATGCCGATCCCGTGCTTGATCGCGTCCTTCGGCGAGTGGAGCCGGATCGGTTCTCCCTTGACGAGAATCGACCCCTCGTCCGGGTGGTACAGACCGTAGAGGACGTTCACCAGCGTCGACTTGCCGGCGCCGTTCTCGCCGAGCAGCGCGTGTACCTCGCCACGGCGAAGATCGAAGTCGACGTGGTCGTTGGCGACGACCCCGGGAAACCGCTTGGTGATTCCGCGGAGCTCGAGAACCGGAGCTTCGTCAACCATCCGCGGTAATCCTAGGGGGCGGGACGGTGCCCGCCCCCCAGAACTGTCATCGCTCGTTACCCGGAGGGCGGCTTGATCTTGCCCTGAGCGATCAGTTTCGCGATCTTGTTCACCCTGGTGGTGATGTACAGCCGGTCATGCGCCGAGAGCTTCTTGCTCAGCCTGCCGTAGCCGACGCCGCCGTTGGAGAGGCCGTAGTTCTTGTTGAAGCCTCCCTTGAAGCCCTTCGGATTCTTCTTGAAGGCGACGATCGCGTCGTAGACGGCGCGGTCGACGTGCTTCGTGGCGCTTGTCAGCATGAACGAGCCGAGGAAGTACTGGTCGGCGTCAACGCCGATACCCCAGATGTGGTTCTGCTTGGCCGCGGTGAGCCCGCCGAGGCCACACTGTCCGGCGGCCTCGAACACGATGCCCGAGCCGGCCTGGATCTGGTTCAGGGTGGTCTCCTTGCACTTCGCCTGGTCGGCGAAGGTCGGATCGTTCGCGTAGTCGATCTTGACCGTGACCTTCCGGTTGGCCTTCTTCGCACCGGCCGTGTAGCCGGCCAGGAAGCGAGTGATCGCCGGCACCTTGTTCGCGCCGACTCCGCTGATGATCTGCTTGCCCTTGTGCGGATGCAGATGAATCTCGAGGCCGGCGATGTAGCCGACGAGATAGCCGGCTTCCTGTTCCCGGAACTGGACGCCGCGGATGTTCGGCGCCTTGCTCGAGAGCGCCGACCAGTCGACATCGATACCCAGGAACTTCGTGTTCGGGAACGCCGGCGCGACCGCATCGAGAGGGCCGAACTGGAAGTTGACCCCGACGCCGACCACGAGCCCGTAGCCCGCTTGAGCGGCGGCCTGGAGATTCGGCTTTCGGTCGGCCGCCGTGTTCGAGATGTAGACACGACCCTGAATGCCGAGCTGCTTCTCAGCCTTCACCAGTCCGACGTACGACAAGTGGTTGAAGCCCTTGTCGTTGAGACCGCCGACGTCCGTGACATCGGCCACCTTGACGGTCGCCTGGTTCGTGGCGCCGCCGACGCTTGCGAGCACGAGCGCAACCAGAGTCGCGGCCGCGGCAATCGCAAGCGTGAACATTCGTGACTTCACGTAATCCCTCCTACCCGGATGAGAGTTTGGTCGATGCTAACCCGCTAGACCCCGTGTCTGCGAGTCCTCCGAATGTAAGACGTGCGAGTGTCTGCTTAGTTGGCGATGACGCGCGGTAGCTCGGCTTCGTCGATCAACACGCGGCGCGGCTTCGAGCCCTCGTAACCGGAGATGATGCCGCGCCGCTCGAGCATGTCGATCAGGCGGCCCGCACGGGTGTAGCCGACGCGGAGACGGCGCTGGAGCAGGCTCGTCGAGGCCGTCTGGGCCGTGACGACGATCTCGATCGCCCGTTCGAGCAGCGGGTCCTCGTCGGGGTCGAACTCTCCGTCGGCATCGTCATGGTCTTCCGGCGGAGGCTCCGGCGCCTCGAGCAGGCTCTCGTCCAGTTCCTGCTCGCGCTGGGCGCGGCACTGCTCGACGACCAGTGCGATCTCCTCCTCGCTGACGTAGGCGCCCTGGAGGCGCTGCAGGCGCGAGGTGCCAAGGGGCTTGAAAAGCATGTCGCCCTGGCCGAGCAGGCTCTCTGCGCCCGAGGTGTCCAGGATCACGCGCGAGTCGGTCTGGCTGGAGACTGCGAAGGCGATCCGGCTGGGGACGTTCGCCTTGATCATCCCTGTGATCACGTCGACCGACGGCCGCTGGGTCGCGAGCACGAGGTGGATGCCGACGGCGCGCGACTTCTGCGCGAGCCGGATGACGGCGTCCTCCACGTCCTGAGGCGCGATCATCATCAGGTCGGCGAGCTCGTCGATTACGACGAGCAGGTGCGGCAGCGTCGGCTCGCCGCGGGAGCGGAAGGCGCGGTTGGCCTCGTTCAGGTTGCGCGCGCGCACGGCCGAGAGCCGCTCGTAGCGGCGCTCCATCTCGCTGACGACGTTGGCGAGGACGATCGAGGCCTCCTTCGGACTCGAGACGACGGGCGTCAGCAGGTGCGGGATCGACTCGTAGTAGCTGAGCTCGATCTTCTTCGGGTCGATCAGGATGAATCGAACATCGTCTGGAGTCGTGCGGAGCAGGATCGAGGTCAGGATCGTGTTGATGCAGCCGGACTTACCGGAGCCTGTGGTGCCGGCGATCAGGACATGTGGCATCCGCGCGAGGTCGGTCCAGACAGCTGAGCCGGAGATGTCCTTGCCGAGCCAGACCGAGAGCGGGCTCGCCGTCTGCGGGAGGTCGTCGAAGATGTCGCCGAGCGCGACGTAGCTCGGGCTCGCATTCGGCAGCTCGACGCCGACGGCCTGCTTGCCGGGAATCGGCGCGAGGATGCGGATCTCCGTCGTCGCCAGGGCGTAACTGAGGTCGTCCTTGAGCGCGGCGACCTTCGAGACCTTCGTTCCGGGTGCGAGCTGGAGCTCGTAGCGCGTTACCCGGGGCCCGGAGATCTGGCCGATCACGGTCGCCTCGACGCCGAAGTGCGCCAGCGTCTGCACGAGCGCCTCGGCGACGCGCGCGTTCTGGTCGGCCGAGTTGCCGCTGACGGCCGGCGAGTGGCGCAGGATCTTGCGGTCCGGGAGGCGGTAGTCCCTGGCCACGGCCTCGCCGACGTCGAAGAGGCTGGTCTGGTCGGGCGCGGTCTCGGGATCTTCGAGCAGCAGCGGCGCCGGGCCTGGCGGATCGGCCTCGACCACGTCGGGAAACTCGTTGACCGCGTCGAGCACCGGCGCGTGCAGCTCGGGCCGAGGCTTCTCGACGGGTTCGACCAGGCGCAGGTCGGGCGACGGCTCGGGCAGCGCCGCTCGGGCGCGCTTGGCCGCCTCCGCGGTGGCTCGAACCGCGCTGCCTGAGCGCCGGATCAGCGCGCCCGCGGAGGCGCCGCTCAGCAGCAGCGTGCCGGCGATCAACGTCGTGATCCCGACGATCAGTACGCCTGTCGAGCCGAGCGCGATCCCGAAGCCGAGCGCGAGTGCGGTGCCGACATACCCACCGTGCGCCCTGCCGAGCGTCAGCATCAGTCCCGCGGTGAAGACCGTCAGGCCGGTCCGGAACGGCCGCATGTCCAGGATCTCGCTCCGGGCGAGGAAGAGCGCGCCGACGATCATGCAGGCGGCCGGGAAGACAGCCCGCGCGGCTCCGATCAACGCCCCTAGCCCGTCGGCGGCCAAACCTCCGGCGAAGCCGCCGCTCCAGCCCAGGTAGATGACCGTGGAGAGAAAGACGCCAACCGCCGCGAGGGCGAGCCCGATCAACTCCGGGTGCTGGTGCCCACGGTGCTTCGCCGCGCGCTTCTTCTTGCGAACGCGAGAGGGCGTGCGCGGTTTGACCAGGCGCTTTTTGCGACGACGAGCCACGGCCGCAAGTCATTCGACGGCTCCCTGGCGAAGCCCTGCTTAGGAGAGATGCCCTAGTTGTCACGCCTATCTACGTCGTGAGCGGCTGAGAGGACATCCGGGCCTCCTTCGAGGCTGTGGGAAGGGAGCGTCCGGCGTTACGTGAATGCGCTGCCGGATACCGGTGGGCGACCTCTGGGCTAAGCAGCCAACGCGCGCAGGTCGTCGAGCGTGCGGCCGAGCAGGTTCTCGCGTAGGTCGAAGAGGCCCGCCCAAAGCGAAGAGCGGTCGAGCGAAGCTCGGATCCGAGCTGCGTCGGCGAGTCCTTCCAGCGCGCGCACGAAGACCGCGAGCTCCAGGTAGGTCTGCGCGACGCGGATCGCGCTCACGTGCACGCCGGCGCGCTTGAGGATCGGCTCCCACTCCAGCAGTTCGGCGGCGCCCGGCGCCCCGTACCAGGAGCGGCCCTCGGCGTGGTCGGCCTCGAGCTCGAGTAGGTAACGGCCGAGCGGGCCTTCCAGCCCGGCGAGTGCGGTCTCGATCCGGTCGGCCGCACGGCGCAACGCCGCTTGGCGCTTTCCGGGCGTCGCCGGTTCCGGCTCGCCGCGCGCCCAGCGCTCGAGCAGCCGGCAGAAGGCGAGCGCACTCGCCTCGCAGGCGCCGAGCTGCCCGATCAGCCGCCGCCCGGTCTCCTGCACGGCCGCGTTGTCTTCGAGCACATCGGCCCAGCCGGGTTCGTATGCCGCGCGAACCGTCATGCGAGGCCGCTCGGTCTCAACATCCGGCACTCCCGTGGGCCGGGTTTAGACGGCCGCACCGGCAAAGCCGGCACGGCCTCCAGTCGACATCGCAAGCGAGGTCTCATACCTCTACAACTACAGGAAGGATCATCGGGCGTCGACCCGTGCGGTCGTAGACGAGCTGGCCCAGCCCGTCGTGGATGTGCTCCTGGAGCAGCTTGATCTCGAGAATGTTCTGCTCCAGGCATTCCTCGAGCACGCGCGAGGCCTCGCTCCGCATCTCGTCGAGCAGCGGCCCGGAATCGGCGAAGCCGCGCGCGATCAGCTCGGGCGGCCCGGCGCTTGCCCGTCCGTTGGTGCCGCCCAGCGTCGCGACGACGATCAGCACCCCGTCCTCGGAGAGGTGGCGACGGTCGCGCAACGCGACGTCGTGCACGTCGCCGACGCCGAGGCCGTCGACGAACGTGACGCCCGAGTCGACCTCGCCGACGATGCGGGCGCCCTCCGAAGTCAGCTCGACGACCGCGCCGTTCTCCGCGAGCACGATCCCCTCGGGCGGCACTCCCCCCTCCTCCGCCAGGCGCGCGTGTGCGGCCAGCATCCGGAACTCGCCGTGCACGGGCATCATCGCCTTCGGCCGGACCAGCGAGATCATCGTCCGCAGCTCCTCTGCGTGGCCGTGGCCGGAGACGTGGACCGGAGCGTTCTCCTGGTGGAGGACCTCGGCTCCGAGCTTCGCCAGCTGGTTGATCGCATCGTGGACACGGAGCTCGTTCCCGGGCACCGGCCGCGCCGAGATGATCACGGTATCGCCGCGCTCGACGTGGACGGCCGGGTGGTCGCCGTAGGCGATTCGGACGAGCGCGGATAGGGGTTCGCCCTGGGAGCCCGTGCAGAGGATCAACACCTGGCCGGGCTCGTACTCGTCGAGCTCCACCGGCCGGATGAGGACGTCCTCAGGCATGTCGATGTAGCCCAGGTTGCGGGCGATGTTCAGGTTCTTGCGCATCGAGCGGCCGACGACGCAGACCTTGCGGCCGACTTCGACGGCGACGTCGGTCGCCTGCTGCATCCGGTGCACGTTCGAGGCGAATGAGGCGACGAGGATGCGGCCGGTGCGCTGCGGGATGATCTGGCGGAAGGCCTCGCCCACGAGCCGCTCCGAGCCGGTGACACCGGGCCGCTCGGCGTTGGTGGAGTCGGCGAGCAAGAGGTCGACCCCGCGGTTACCGATCTCTGCGAGCCGGCCGACGTCGGTGCGCAGGCCGTCGACCGGGGTGTGGTCGAGTTTCCAGTCGCCGGTGTGGAACACTCGACCGGCGTCCGTTTCGAGCAGGACGGCGACCGCGTCCGGGACCGAGTGCGCCATCCGGACGAACTCTGTTCGGAAGCCGCCTAGCCGGAGCTGGCCGGCCTCGGGCTCGAGCTCGCGCAGCTCCGAGGCGCGCAGGAGCCCGTGCTCGTCCAGCTTGGACTTGACGAGTCCCAACGTCAGCCGCGTCGCCCAGACCTCGTCGACCCGGACCTCGCGGAGGAGGTAGGGCAGCGAGCCCACGTGATCCTCGTGCGCGTGGGTGAGGATGACTGCGCGCACCGGGCGCCCGCGTTCCCGCAGGTAGGTGAAGTCCGGGAGGATCAAGTCGACGCCCAAGTGCTCGTCCCTCGGGAAAGCGAGCCCGGAGTCGACGACGATCGCGTCGTCGCCGTACTCGTAGACGGTCATGTTCTTGCCGACCTCGCCGAGGCCGCCGAGCGGAATGATTCGTAGCGCTTCGGGCATCGGCGCAGTTTAGGCGCGGGCACCTGTCAGAGAGGGAGCAGGCCAGCGCCTTAAAGGAGAACCGCCCCACGCACCGATAACCAAACACATGCGCGCGCTGTCCTCGTACGCCGCTGTAATCGCGCTCGGCCTCGCCGCGCTCGGCATCGCGGCGCTGAAGCTGCTAGGCGGCGCGGACTGGACACCGCTTGCCCTCTTCGCCGCCGCGCTGATAGTGACCGAGCTGGTCGAGGACGCGGACCGGATCCGTACGCGCGAACCGTCAGCCTTCGAGTCCTTCCGCGTCACCTCAGCACTGCACATCGCCGCTGCGGTCGTGCTCGGCCCCTGGTCGGCGGCGCTGCTCGCCGGCGCGTCGGCACTCGGCGTGAGGCGGCTGCGCGATCGCTCGCTCGGGACAGTTTCCTTCGAGGCGGCGACGGTCACACTGGCCACGCTCGCCGGCGGCTACGCGTTCCTCGCTGTCGGCGGCCACACGGGGAAGATCGAATTGCTCGCCGACCTCGGCCCTGTCGCCGCGGTCGCGCTCGTCTACCTGACCATCCGCACGGCGCTTCTCCAGGTCGTCGCGGGTCGCGAGGCGTTCCAGCCGGATGTCGCGGCAGGCGCCGGGGAAGCGGCGCTGGGAGCCTCGGTCGCGCTCTTCGCGACAGGCCACCCCTGGAACCTGGTCGCATTAGTTCCCGTCGCACTCGTCGTCCATGTTGCTTACACGAGGCTCGCGCGTGTGCGACGGGAGACCCTGCAAGCGCTCGAGACCTTCGCGAACATCGTCGACGAGCGGGACCCCTCGACCTACCAGCACTCGATCCGAGTCGCCCGCTCCGTCGACCGGCTTGCCCGCTCGCTTGGGCTCCCCTTCTCCGACATCGACCGGCTTCGCTGGGCCGCGCGGCTCCACGACCTCGGCAAAGTCGCCGTCGATGCGTCGCTCCTTCGCAAGGAAGGACGCCTGGACGGAGCCGAATGGGCCGCGATGCGCCGGCATCCGCGACTCTCGGCACGGCTGATGCAGCGCTTCGAGTTCGCCGCCGGGCAGGCCCGCGCGGTCGAGTTCCACCACGAGCGCTACGACGGTCAGGGCTATTACGGAATCGAGGGCAGCGCCCTGCCGCTCGCGTCCCACTTCCTGATCGTCGCCGACAGCTTCGACGCCATGACGACCGACCGACCCTTCCGGCCGGCCCTGTCGCGCGAAGAAGCGCTCGCGGAGATCGAGCGAAACAGCGGCACGCAGTTCCACCCGACTGTCGCCAGGGCATTCGTGGCGCTGGAACGGGGTCACGACGCAGCCGCTCTCCTCACTTCCCAAGAGCTCGCGGAGCTCCGGGACGCGGCCATCCCCTACCGACTGCCGGTCATCCCCGGAGCACGTGACCTACGCGACCGGCCCGAGCTGATCGCGATCGGGGGAGTGACGCTCGCTCTCGTCGCGGGCGCTTTCGGCCAGCTCGAAGTGGTCTACGCCGGCGCCATGGTCGGCCTCGTCGGGCTGCTCCTCTACGTCAAGCGGCGAACTCGCGTCGCCCGGCTCACGCAGGCGATGCTCGACGCCGTGGGAGGCACACAGAACCGCGAGGCCTCCTTCGACGGGCTGACAAGCGTGCTCGAGCGCGCGTGCGGCGCCACCTGGAGCGCCCTGATCGACTGGGAGGAAGACGGCCTCGGCGGGACTGTCAGCCGCGAGCGCGGCACCGACGGGCCGCACCTGGCGGTGCTGACGAGTTGGCTCGTCCGCGAGGCGGAATCCGGCGAGAAGCTGCTTTCCGCCGGCGGCTTCGAGCTCCAGCACGAGGGCGTCGTCGTCGCCCTGCCGTTGCGGCGCGAGAACAGCGCGCTCGTAGGGTTTCTCGTGCTGGCCGTTCCCCGGCGGCTGCCCGGCCAGGTCGAGCTCGCGCTCGCGGAGGCCGCGGACGAGCTTGCCCTGGCACTCGCCGACCGGCCGCAAAGCAGGGCAATTGCCTCGCAAACCGCTCCGCAGACGGTTCACGCGGCGAATTAGCTACTCCGAAGGCACAAGAGCGATGGGGGCGCTCCGGCGAGCGCCCCCACCTTTCGCGTCTTCTCAGTAGCCGGCTCCGAAGGTCGAGCGCGGAACTGTCGCCAGAACCTGCTGCTGGTAGTACACCGGCCCGCCTCCGTCGGCTGTGACATTCGACGGGTAGTGCGTCGAGACGGAGAGCGCATAGATATTCGCGCCCGAGATCGCGAGCCCAAAGTAGTCGCCGATGAAGCCGCGCCCGGTCGGACACGGATCCCTGTGACCGGCACAGGGATACTGCGAGATCCCGTCCACCTTCTGCGAGGGCTGGTCTGGATCCCACGGATACTGCGAGATCCGGACGTTGCCACCGACCGGAACAGCGCCCGCCCCGGTACCGCTGTTGATACCGCTGTCCTTGTACGGCTGCAGCGAGACGTCGATGCACGTGTTCGCGGCGCCCCAGTGCGATTGGATGATCGAGGGGTCGCCGGTCGGGCAAGCCGCGCGGCGGTCGTAGAATGCGATCGCGACCGCGCCTCCGGGGCCTGCCGCGACCGACGGCTGGAACTGGTCGGTCGAGCCTGTGTTCGCGTCGTCGTTGACGAGCGCGGGCGTCGACCAGTGCGCGCCGCCGTCCGTCGACTGGGTGAAGTAGACGTCCGAGTGATTCGCCACCGGGTCCCAGTTCTCGTACGTCAGGTAGAGGTGGCCGGAATAGGCCGGGCTGGCTGCGAAGTTCT
Organism: Actinomycetota bacterium; assembly: GCA_005883955.1. GTDB lineage: Bacteria > Actinomycetota > Thermoleophilia > Gaiellales > Gaiellaceae > 13-2-20CM-68-14. The sequence continues at coordinate 16,849 of VAXH01000108.1, forward strand.
CGAGGATCCCGTCTCGGAAGTTCGTCGGCGGGAAGTAGCCGTGCGGGTTCTCGATCGGGGAAGCCGCGACCACGAACGGGCCCCAGGTCTGGCCGTCGTCGGCCGACTTCGCCACGTAGATGTGTCCGACCTTGTTCTTGTTCAGGTCGAATCCGCCCTCGAACGCGACGTAGACCGTGCCGTCGGGCCCGATCGAGGGGTAGACGTAGGTGTTCCCGGGGGTCGTGGCCGAAGGCGTCGAGAGCTGCACGGCCCTGGAGAACGTCTGGCCGCGGTCGCGTGAGACGGCGACCATGATCTTCCCGTTCCCGTTGGCGCCGTTGAAGGTCGTCCACATCGCGTAGACGTGGTCCCGGTACGGGCTGCCGGGGATGTGGTTGACAGCGATCCACTGCTTGTCCTCGACATGGCCAAAGGCGAGGCTGGTCTGGTTGTTCGTCGAGTCGAGCGCTTTGCC
>VAXH01000065.1 GCA_005883955.1 Actinomycetota bacterium
AGCTTCAGCTGCCGTTCCGCGTCCACGATGACGGCCACGACCTCCGAGCGCCGCTGGCCGGAATCGTCGCCGGCCTCCGCGCAGCACGGAACGACGTCTGTGTCTTTCTGCCGGTCGACGTGCCGTTCGCCGGTCCGGAACTCGTCCGGGCGCTGGGGCAAGCGTGTGAGGAAGCGGCCGTTCCGCAGACCGGCCCGCTCCCCGGAGCCTATGCGCGGTCGGCGCTCGCCATGCTCGAGCGCCGGCTTGCTGCAGGTGAGCTCTCCCTTCGCGGCGCGGTCGCCGAGCTGGCCACGGTCACGGTCGAGCTCGACCCGGCGGAGCTCGTGAACGTCAACGCCCCGGAAGAGCTCTTGCAGCTGTGATTGCTCGCCGCCGACGTTTTTAGCCGGCGAGCGCAGCGGGTCCGTGGTGGGCGAGCACGCGCTCGCGCTCCCGGCCGGTGCCGATCAACGAGATCTCGACGCCGAGCTCTCCCTCGACGAACTCGATGTAGCGCGCGGCCGCATCGGGAAGCTCGGAAACCTCCGCGACCTCGTCGAGCGTCTCGGCCCAGCCGGGCAGCGTCTCGTAGATCGGTTCGCAGTGATGGAAGTCCGACTGGTAGGCGGGGAACTCGTCCGTCTCGCTGCCGTCCCGCAGGCGGTAGCGGACGCAGACGGGCAGCTCGGCGAACGCGGAAAGCACGTCGAGCTTCGTCAGCGCGAGCGACGTGATCCCGTTCAGGCGCACCGCGTAGCGCAGAGCGACGAGGTCCAGCCAGCCGCAGCGGCGCTCGCGGCCGGTGACCGTCCCGAACTCACCGCCCAGCTCGCGCAGACGTTCCTGATCCGGCCCCTCGATCTCGGTCGGGAAGGGCCCCTCGCCGACGCGCGTCACGTAGGCCTTGGCAACGCCGATCACCTCGTCGATCCGCGTCGGCCCGATCCCGATCCCCGGCGCCGCGCCGCCGGCAAGCGTGCTCGAGGAAGTGACGAAGGGGTAGGTCCCGTGATCGAGATCGAGCAGCGTCGCGTGTGCTCCCTCGAGTAAAACCGACTTGCCCTCGCGAAGCGCGTGGTCGACCAGGAGCGACGTGTCGGTGATGAACGGCCGCAGGCGCTGGGCGAGCCGTTCGTAGCGGGCTGCAAGCTCCTCGAGCTCCACCGGGGCGGCGCCGTAGACACGCTCGAGCCAGACGTTCTTCTCGGCGAGGGCGACCTCGAGCTTCTGGCGCAGGATCTTCGGGTCGAGCAGATCCTGGACGCGGATCCCGAGCCGGAAGGCCTTGTCGGCATAGGTCGGCCCGATCCCCCGCTTGGTGGTGCCGATCTTGAGCTTGCCGAGCCGCCGCTCGCCACCCTGGTCGATGGCGACGTGCCACGGCATGATCACGTGCGCGTTCGCCGAGAGATGGAGGCGGTCGACCGGGACTCCACGGGCGGCGAGCTCGTCCAGCTCCTCGACGAGGACCTCGGGATCGACGACGCAGCCCGCGCCGATCACGCACTCCTTGCCGCGCAGGATCCCAGAGGGGATGTGGCGGACCTTGTAGGTCTCGCCGCCGGCGACGATCGTGTGCCCCGCATTGGGCCCGCCGTTGTAGCGGCAGACGAAATCGGAATGCTCGGCCAGCAGGTCGACGATCTTGCCCTTGCCCTCGTCTCCCCACTGGGCGCCGACGATCACGGTCGCCGGCACGAAACCTCCCCCGGCGCCCAGTGGTAAGAGCCGGATGCCCGGGCAAAGCCCGCGCATCCTCCCAACCGGCGCCCGTCAAGCGGTCGCCTCGGGGCGCCGACGATCACGGTCGCTGGCACGTCGAGGAAGTCTGCCCGAACGGGCGGCTAGGCGGGATTCACCAGAGCGGCGAGGTCATCTCGACGTGCACGTCCCGACCCGCGCGGACGGCGCGGATGCGGTGGCCGCGCTCGCACTCGGTCCAGGCGAGGTCGTGACCGACGCCGAGCTTGCCGCGGACGAGCGAAGGTTGCTCCTCGCCGAAGCCGAGCCCGCGGCTCTCGCAGGCCTGGCAGACGACGGCGAAATCAGTTGCCGAGCCGAGGAGGACGATCGTTTGCTCGAACAACCTCAGTCACCTCCTGATCGGTTTACGCCGCCGCTGCCAGGTCCGCGAACTTCGCGTACCGCTTGAGGAACGAGAGCTTGACCGCGTCGGTCGGCCCGTTCCGGTGCTTGGCCAGGATCACCTCAGCCAGGCCTTGTTGATCCGATTCCTCGTTGTAGTACTCGTCGCGATAGATGAACATGACGAGGTCGGCATCCTGCTCGATCGACCCCGATTCACGCAAGTCGGACAGGATCGGCCGTTTGTCGTGGCGCTGCTCGACCGCGCGCGAGAGCTGTGACATCGCCAGGATCGGGACATCGAGGTCTCGGGCGAGCACCTTCAGGTTCCGCGAAATCTGAGAAACCTCCTGGACGCGGTTCTCGACAGAGGCGCCCGAGGTCATCAGCTGCAGGTAGTCGACGACGATCAGACCGAGGTTCGGCTCGCGCGTCTTCAGGCGACGGGCCTTCGAACGGATCTCCATCATCGTGATCGAGCCGGTGTCGTCGACGTAGATCGGCGCCTTCGCGAGCTTGTCGCAGGCGGCCGTCAGGCGCGGCCAGTCGTCGGGGCCGAGCTTTCCCGTCCGCAGCCGGTTCGACTCGACCTTCGCCTCGCTGCACATCAGCCGCTGCGTGACCTCGGACTTCGACATCTCGAGCGTGAAGATCGCGACGGGCGTTTGATGACGCACCGCAAGGTTCGCGGCCATGCAGAGGCCTAGCGCCGACTTACCCATGGAGGGGCGGGCCGCCGCGATGATCAGGTTGCCGGGCTGGAAGCCCGACGTCAGCCGATCGAGATCGCGGAACCCGGAGGGCACACCGGTAATGTCGGCGCCGGCCTCGTAGAGGGCGGTGATGCGTTCGAAGCCCTCCTTCAGAAGCTCGTCGATATGCGTGAACTCGCCCGTGACTCGCGCCTGCGAGAGATCGAAGACGACCTGCTCGGCCTTGTCGACCAAGTCGCCGGCGTCGCCCGGGCGTTCCCAGCCCAGACGGGAGATCTCGCTGCCGGCATTGATCAGGCCGCGCAGGGTCGCCATCTCGCGGACGATGCGCGCGTAGTGGCCCGCATTCGCGCTCGCGGGCACGAGGGCGGCGAGCTCGTGGATGCGGACCTTGCCGCCGACGTTGTCGAGATCGCCGCGCTCCTCAAGCTCGTCGACAAGGGTGATCGCGTCGACGGGGTCGCCCTTCGCGTAGAGAGACAGAGCGGCGCGGTAGATCTTCGCGTGGCTCTCGCGATAGAAGTCGGAGGCGTCGAGAACCTCGCTGACCGCCCCGATCGCCCCGGGGGAGAGCATCATCGCGCCAAGGACGGACTCCTCGGCTTCGAGATTTTGAGGCGGGACGGGTGCGGTCTGCGAGGGCGGCGCTGGCTGGGCGAGCTGGGCGACCTGAGCCATAGCGGCGTAGTCAACAGCGGACGTGCCCGGAAGTGAAGACCTGTGCATAACAGCCTCGTTCCTACTAGACAGTTTCTCAGGTTCTGCAGGCATTATGGAACAGATGTTCGCAAAACGACCGGACAGATCTGTGGGAAGATTTGCCGCTGCTTGCGGGAAGTTCGTGCAGCATTCCCCAGGCGGTGGAAACCGCTGGGGAAAGATCCGCTACCTCGCCTCTAGACGGGCGGGGGCGGTTTCCTGACGATGACCGTCGTCGCGGCGGTGCGGCAGTTGTTGCGCTCGCTGGACTCCCTGACGGCACCCCCGGCGTCGGCGCAGGCAACCAACGAGTAGGTGCCCTGCAGCGTCGCGGGCGCGGTCACGGTCGCCGAGCCGCGCGACGAGCGCTGCGGCCTCAGGGGAACGACGGAGCGACGGCCCGCCGCCGTTCGTTTGCCGCTCGCGCTCAGGTAGTAGCGCGTCACCGTCGCGCGGGCGGTCACGCCGCCGATGTTGCGCGTACGGTCGGTGACCGCGAAGCCCCTGCCCTGGAAGGCGACGGCGGGAGGATTCGAGAGCGAGCTGACGACGAGGTCGGGCCTCGCTGTGTTGCCCGTACTCGTCGACGCCGGCGCGAGCCCGGAGGCGAAGAGGGAGACGACGAGCGCCCCCGCGATTACCTGGAAGCGCATGGCGACGACTTTCCCGCGGCGCGCCGAGCCGAAACGGCCGCTTGAGCCGCTAGCTCTCTTCGGTCTCGGGTTGGGCCTCGGCGGCCGGCTCGGTTGACGCGCCCTGGCCCGACGGCTCATCGGACGGCTGCTCCTCCCCCTCAGGCTCGACCTCCGCGACCGCCGCCTCCGTTGCGGCCTCGGCGGCTGCCCGTGCCTTTTCGGCCTCCGCTGCTGCTGCAGCTTCTTCGGCGGCCGCGACCTGATCGAGCGCCTGCAGCTCCTCCTCGGGCGGCAACTCTCCGCCTTCGGGCACGATCGCGAGGCGAAGCGTCGCGGTCACGTCCGCGAAGAGCTCGACTGGAATCTCGTAGCGGCCGATCCGCTTGATCGACTCCGGGAGATCGAGCTTGCGGCGGTCGATTCGGACTCGCTGGGTCTCCCAGACCCGGTCGGCGATCTCCGTCGCCGTAACCGAGCCGAAAAGCGTGCCGGTCTCGCCGGCCTGGACGTCGAAGCGCAGCTCGGCAGCTTCGAGCTTCTGCACGAGCGACTGCGCCTGCTCGAAGCTCTGCGCCTCGTGCCGGGCGCGGCTCGCGGCGAGCTTCTCGAGCTCCGCCACGCGGCCGGGCGCCGCCGGCTCGGCGAGCCGGCGCGGCAGAAGATAGTTGCGTGCGAAGCCCGCGGCGACGTCGACGAGCTCACCGCGCAGGCCGACCTTCTCGACGTCCTCTCGGAGGATGACTTGCATCAGCGCTCTCGGTCTCTGTCTCGATCGCCGCGGTCACGCCGGCCGTCGGGGCGCTCCTCCCGGCCCTCGGCCACGTAGGGCAAGAGCGCCATCTCACGCGCCCGCTTCACGGCGACGGCGACCTGCCGCTGGTGGCGCCTGCAGGCACCAGTGATCCGGCGTGAGCGGATTTTCCCCTTCTCGGAGACGTAGCGGCGCAGCTGATTCCCGTCCTTCCAGTCGACCTCCTCGATCTTGTTCCGGCAGAACCAGCAGTTCTTCTTCCGGATCGGCCCGGTGGAGGGCCCGCCGCGCCGGCGCTGCTGCTGTCTGTCCTTCTGCTGAGCCATCAGCGATCACCTGCCGACCGGCTCGTGCTCTCTGGCCGCGAAAACGTCGCCATCAGAAGGGAATGTCGTCATCCGCGCCGGCGGCGAAGTCGGCGTTCTCGGTCTGCGCGGCTGCGCCCGCGGGGACGAACTGCGGCTGGCCGCCGCTCTCGGCGTCACCGCGGCTGCCGAGGAACTGAACGCTGTCGGCGATGATCTCGACCGCCTGGCGCTTCGTCCCGTCCTGGGCGTCCCACTCGCGCCACTCGAGCCGCCCGTCGACCGCGACCGGGCGCCCCTTGGCGAGGTACTGAGCGCAACTCTCGCCCTGGTTTCCCCAGACAGTGATGTCGAAGTAGTTTGGCTTCTCGGTCCATTCGCCGGTCGCGCTGTCTTTGCGGCGTGTGTTGACGGCGAGCCGCAGGCTGCAGACCGCCGTCCCGCTCGGCGTGTGGCGCAGCTCGGGATCCTTCGTCAGATTGCCCACGAGCACGACTCTGTTGATGTTGGCGGCCATGTAAAACCTCCTCACCCGACGGGTGTCGCTTGGTCTTCGGAATCCTGCCTGTGCTCGACGCGAGTTTCTAGCGGCCGTGCCGGACCTGTCGCCTCCGTCCGCTTGACGGCAAGGTGGCGCATGACTCCGTCCGTGATCTTCAATACCCGGGAAACCTCGGCCAGCGCCTCCGGCTCCGCGTCGAAGGTGAGCAGGTGGTAGACGCCCTCAGCCTTGTGGTCGATCTCGTAGGCGAGGCGGCGGCGCCCCCAGACGTCATGGGCGCCCCAACTGCCGCCCGAGCCCTCGATCCCCTCGCGCACGCGCGCGACGATCTCCTCCTGCCGGTCGTCCGGCAGCTCGGGGTCGAGCATGAGCAGGATCTCGTAGCCGATCATCATCGTCCCGAATCACTCCTTCCCACGGTCTGAGTCGGCCTCGTCTGCGGGCGCCGCTTCGGGAGCTGACGGCGCGACGGCGAGGCAGGAAGCCGCGGAAGAGTAGCATCGCGCCCGTGAGGAACCGCGCCGCCTGGATCGCCGGTGCGCTCGGAGCCGCGGGAGTCGTCTACCGCGCGCTGCGACGCGGGCCAAAGCTGGCCGCGGACCCGCGTGCGGACGACCTGCGGCGAAAGCTCGACGACTCCAAGCAGCTCGTCGAGGAGCGTGAGGAGTTCGAGTCCGGCGAGACGGCGGTCGACGAGGTCGAGACTAGCGCAAAGGAATGAACGCCGCCGTTCCGGCCGTCAGGCCACGGGCAACCTTCCACTCGTAGGAGCTGGACTGCAGCAGGCGCCGCTCGGGCGGGTTCGACATGAAGCCGCATTCGACCAGGATCGCCGGCACGTTCGCCCAGTTGAAGCCGGTCAGGTCGGTGCGCTTGACGAGGCCGAGGCTCGCCGCGCCGGTTGCCCGCACGGCGGCCGCCTGGACGAGCTTCGCGGCCTTCAGGCTGCGCTTGTAGATGTCGTCGGTCCAGCCCTTGTGCCAAGCTGGATAAAGCGTCTGGAAACCACGCAGCGATGTATTGGTCGAGCCGTCCGCGTGGATCCGCAGCATCAGCGCGGCGTGGCGGCGGTTGCAGAACTGCGCTCGCGCGATGTTGCCGCCGTTGCCGTACTGGAACACCGGGCCCGTGCGGGTCATCGCGACGCGGTAGCCGCGCTTGAGCAGCAGCGCGCGCGTCTTCTGCGCGATCGCGAGGTTGACGACCGCCTCGCCGGAGGCGCCGCCGCCGTCCTTGATCTTCAGGACCCCCGAGCCGGGCCCGATCGGCTCGGCCTGCCGCCCGATCGCCGGCGGCGTGCCGTGGCCGGGATCGATGCAGACAAGCGGCGGCGGCGACGCGAAGATCACGGCCCGAGCTTCTCTGCCAGGTACTTGACCGCGAGCGGATAGCGGTACTCGATGCCGGCGTGCGTGCCGTCGAACAGCTCGAAGAAGTAGTCGCTGATACCGATCTCCTCGAGCGCGCGTCGGAAGGCTTCGGCGCCGAGATCGAGGTAGACGTCGTCGCGGTTGCCGGCGTCGATGTAGATCGCCTTCTGCGACCGCAGCGCATCGGCGTAACGGGGAACCATCCGCACCGGGTCCCAGGCGAGCCAGCGCTCCCAGATCTCAGGTTTGAGCTCGCCGGTCAGGGGCTCGTACGGGATGTGGATCGTCCCGTCCTCGTCGGCGGAGTAGCACGCGGCCATACACCAGTCGTTCAGGAGTGCGTGGTCGGCCTTCTTCGAGAACGGCGGCCGGGAGCGCAAGTCCTCCCAGAACCGGTCGAAGGAGCCGTCGTACTCGTCGCGCAGCGCGCGTGCGGAGGTGCGGAAGTCCGGCAGGTAGCAGGTCTCGAAAAGCGCGTCGCCCGCGTGCGTGGCGAAGCCGCCGAAGAGGTCGGGGCGCAGCATCGGCGTCACCATCGCGCCGTAGCCGCCGCTCGACTTCCCGGCGATCCCGCGGTTCCCGGCGTCGGCGCGCGTGCGATAGCTCGCGTCCACCCAGGGGACGATCTCGTCGCAGAGGTAGGTGTGGTAGCGGCCCGTGCCCGGCGAGTCGAGAAACTGGCTGCCGCCGAGCGAAGTCCAGGCGTCGACCCAGACCAGCACCGCCGGCGGCGCCTCGCCCGCGGCGAAGAGCTCGTCCATCAGCTCCGGCGGGTTCTTGCGGAACGCCGCGCGGTTGCGCCACATGTCGAGCTGGCCCGTCAGGCCTTGGATCAGGTAGATCGACGGGTAGCGGCGCTCGCGCTCGTCGTCGTAGCCGGGCGGCACGTAGATCCAGAGCGGCCGCACGTGCGGGTCGCCGAGGACGTTCCCTCTCAGGGCCTCGCTCTCGAAAGAGTGTTCTTCGAAGCGGCCGGCAACGTCTGCGGACCAGGGCAGCACCAGGGCAAACTAGCCGCTGACTCTCCACGGCGGCGAGGGAGAGGAATCCGCCGCCGTGGACGTCAGCGTGGGCTCATCTGAGCCACGGCGCGAGAAACCGTTCGATGTCGCGGCAGCCTTGCGGGTTGGGCAGCCAGCCCTGCGCCCGCTTGTCCGCGACGACGACGAGCGTCGGGATCGTCTCGATCTTGAACCGCTCGACCAGTTCGGCGTTGGCGTCGGCGTCGACGCGCAGGAGCTCGAAGGTGTCGTGATTGGACCGCCTTTGCAGAACCTGCGCGAGGAAACCCTCGACGCGACGGCAGCGTCCCGACGACGCCGAATGGAAGAAGAGCAGGCTCGGCTTCGTGCGGACGACCTTGTTCCGCGGGGGCTTGCTCGTTTGAGCCGGCTGCGTCGTCATGCCGCCTCCATGCCGCCTCCGGCGGACGTCAACGGGCGATTGCGCTCCGCGAAGGGAGGCCGGGGGACGAGCTCGGCGAGGGCGTCATGGAGGGTCGCGTAGGTTCGAAGAACCCGGTTGAGACCAGTCACCTCCACGATCCGTCGTGTGCGCGGATCGTTCGTCACGAGGACGAGGGAGTGGCCGCGACCCTCCAGACGCTTGGTTTCCCGGACGAGGACAGCAAGCGCGGCAGAATCGAGGAAGCTGATCTCGGACAGGTCAACAAGGACCGTGTCCGCCCCCACGGTGCCAGCTTCCTCGATCCGAGCTTGGAGGCACTCGGCGGTGTAGGAGTCGAGCTCACCCGACACCGAGACGAGTGCCAGCTCGCGCGTAAGAGTCGCTACCGCCGCACGGAACTCGTCCAGGTACACGCCGCGAGCCTAAGGCGCACTCCGCAAGCCGCGCTTCAGCGGCCGCTCCGGGTGGGCCGGGTTGCGCTCGATCTTGCGGCGGATGTTCGAGACGTGCAGGTCGCACGCCCGCTCGTCGCCGACGTAGGAGCTGTTCCAGAGGTGGCCCATGATCTCGCGCCGTGAGAAGACGCGTCCCGGCTGGCCGGCGAGAAGCGCGAGCAGCTTCAGCTCGAACGCCGTCAACGGCACGTGCTCATCAGCGAGATGGACCTCGTGCTTCGCCAGATCGAGCTCGAGCTCTCCGACTCGGAGGGTCGTGATGCTCTCGCGATTGTCGAGCTTGCGTCTGCGGAGCAGCGCCCGAACCCGCGCCACGAGCTCGGGCATCGAGAACGGCTTCGGCACGTAGTCGTCGGCTCCGACTTCGAGCCCGAGCACCCGGTCGACCTCGCCGTCCTTCGCGGTCAGCATCAAGATCGGGACCGCGCTCTCTTCGCGCAGGCGCCGGCAGACCTCCACGCCGGAGAGTCCCGGCAGCATCAGATCCAGCACGAGCAGGTCATAGGGCCGAGCCCGGGCCTGCTGGAGCGCCGCATCGCCGTCGGCCACCGCCTCGACTTCGAAACCCTCGGCCTTGAGCGCGTACTCCACCGCCTCCGCGATCGCCGGCTCGTCCTCGACGATCAGGATCCGCTCCGGCATCAGTTGATGATCTTCGCGCTCGGCACCGCGACGCGCACTCGCGTCCCAGAGCCCAGCTCGGACTCGAGCTCGATCGTCCCCCCGATCGCGTGCACAGCCTCTGCGGCGATCGCGAGACCGAGGCCGAAGCCGTCGGTGCCGTTCGAGGAACGATAGAACCGTTGGAACGCCCGCGCACATTCCTCGTCGCTCATGCCCGGGCCGGTGTCGCGGATCTCGATCCGGGTCGTGGAGCTGTTCTGCCGGGCTTCGAGCACGATCTCACCGGTCCGGGTGTGCTTGGCCGAGTTTTCGGCCACGTTCGCGATCGCCCGCTGCAGGAGATCGCGATCCGCGAGCGCTCCGGTCTGCTCGGACGAGCGAACCGAGACTTCCACGCCGCTGACGGGGTCGAGACGGCCGGCGATCTCTTCCAGAAGCGGCCGGACCGGCACGACGGTCATGCGCGGCTGCTCGACGCCGGTTTGAAGCCGGGCGAGGACGAGCAGCGACCTCGCGAGCCGCGAGAGCCGCTCGCTGTGCACGCGGATGTGCTTGAGGAAGCGGTCGCGCGCCTCAGGGATGTCCTTGGCGCCGCTTTCCAGCACGTCCATGACGCTGACGATCGCCGCCAGCGGAGTTCGCAGCTCGTGGGCGGCGTTCTCGACGAACTCGCGCTCGCTCTGGCGGGCGCGCTCGCGCTCGGTGACGTCCTCGACGATCAGGATCGCGCTCTCGGTCGACGTCGGAGGAAGCCCTTCGATCCAGAAGAAGCTGCGGTCGGTCTCGACGAGCGTGCCGCCCGGCGGGGGGCCGGAGCCGAAGAGGGTCGCCGCGAACTCCCTCAGCGAGAAGTCAGGCCACGGATCCGGCAGCGGCTCGCCCGGTGAGTCCGCTCCGAGCAGACGCTCGGCGGCCGGGTTCGCATACTCGATCAGCAGCTCGGAATCGACCAAGACGACGCCCTGGGGAAGCTGCGCCAAGACGCGCTCAGGCATAGTCGCACCCTTTCGTCGAGACCCTTCGCTATCGATGATAGCCCTGCTACTGGGCCAAAAGGCGAATCAGCATCTGCGCGTTCGTCGGCGCCTGTGCGACGAATCCATCCTTCTCGTTCTCGGCCGCTTCGGGCAGCGGCGGCGACGGCATCGCCGAACGGCCGTTGTTGTTGAACATCGCATAGACGGTCTGCGTCTCGCCGGCGAGCTCCTGCAGCCGCGGCACCCACTCGCGCAGCTCTTCCGCGGAGTAGAGGTAGTCGAAGCGCTCGGCCGCGCTTCCTGTCCGCTTGTTCCAGGTCTCGGCGTTGCGGCCGTGGAAGCGGACGTAGGCGGTTTCGCTCGTGGCGGCGACGAGCGTGGGGAGGACGTTCTTGCCGCCGGTTTGCGGCGCGTCAACCGTGACGTAGGTCATCCCGCGTTGCTTGAGCAAGCGGAGGGTCTCGGCGCGATTCTGCTCGTCGAGCCAGCTGGCGTGGCGGAACTCGATCAGTATCTCCTCGCCGGGAAGCTGCTCCTGCGACCACTCCAGGTACTCGAGCGACTGGGGCTTGTAGACGACGTAGGACGGGAACTGCATCAGGATCCCGCCGAGCTTTCCGGCTGAGCGAAGCGGCTCGAGCGCCTCGCGGAAGCGTCGGAACACCTCAGAGCGGTACTCGCGCGGCGGCCGGTCGACGCGGCCGCGAGCATCGGTGGGAACGTCGCGGAGGTCGGGCGGCAGCTGGTCGACCTTGACCGGATGCCGCGTCATGACCCCGAACGCCTTCACGTGCATCGTGAACCCGGCCGGCGTCCGCTCGGCCCAGTTCTCGACCATCGCGGGGTCCGGCAGCCGGTAGTAGGTGGAGTTCGCCTCGACGACATCGAAGTGCTCGGCGTAGTAGCGCAGCCGCTCCTCCCCGGACTTGATGCCCTTGGGGTACCAAACCTTGGTCAGCGTCTCGTCCGCCCAGGAGCAGACTCCGACTCGGATTGGCGCAGCCACGATCAGATGCTACGGGGCGCGGTGATACCCTCTAGAGGCAAAGCCGGACGCCCGCTTGGCGTCTTCTGGTCCCTCAGCCGCTCTCCAGCCTTGGTGCTGGCGGCGCTTCAGAGGTCTCCGCCCGGCGCCCCACAGCAGGAAGGACCAGCGATGTCTGTCTCCCTCGAGCGACTGGCGCGCAACCAAGCCTTGTTCCGGGAAGTCAACGAACGCCTGCTCGAGCTTGCCGACGGTTTCCATGACGGCTCGATGCAGTTCATCTGCGAGTGCAGCCAGGAGGACTGCACCGAGACCTTGACACTGAGTCACGAACAGTACGAGTCGGTCCGCGCCCACTCGACGTTCTTCGTGATCTCGACCGGCCACGAGATTCTCGAGGTCGAGAAGGTCATCGACCACAACAACGGCTACACGATCGTCCAGAAGGTGACCGCGAGCGACTATGCCATCGCGACCGATCCCCGTCGCCGCGACGGCGGCTGATGGAGGGGAGTGCCCGTAACGACTGGTTGATCGAGAACCAGCAGACGGTGAGGAGCGCGAACGAGCGGCTGCAAGCGGTCGCGGCCGGCGTCGTCCCCACGGACCAGCTCGTCCCGTTTCTCTGCGAGTGCGCGGACGGGTCCTGCTTGGGACGCGTGGACATGAAAGTCGCCGAATACGACGAGATTCATTCGGACCGCGATCGGTACTCGATCATCCACGATCACGAACTCGCCAACGGCGAAGCCGTGATCGAGGAGCGTGCGCTCTTCGACGTCGTCAGCAAACGAATGAATCAGGCGGTCTGAACGACCGCGGCGCTGCGATCGCCACTGGCCGCTGCCGGGACCGGTAGGTCGACGACGAAGGTGGAGCCCTTGCCCTCTTCGGAGCTGACCGAGAGGCGGCCTTCCATCCGGCGGACGAGCTCCCGGCAGATGTAGAGGCCGAGCCCGGTGCCTCCGACACCGCGGGCGAGCCCGGGGTCGACGCGGTAGAACTTGCCGAAGATCCGCCGTTGCTCGAGCGGCGCGATGCCGATCCCTTCGTCACGGACGGCGATGCGTACGCCCCCGTCGCGCGCCTCGACCGCCACCTCGACGCGGCCGCCGTCGGGGGAGTACTTGACCGCGTTGTCGACCAGGTTGATCAGCACCTGCCGGAGCCGGTCCGGGTCGCCGGCGATCGAGTCGAGCGCGTCGGGGACGGTGAGCTTGAAGGAGATGTCGTCCCGCGAGGCAAAGCAGGCGCGCATCTCCGCGACTACATCACGCGCCAGCGCGCGGAGATCGATTCCGTTCTCGCCCATCGTCAGCTGGCCGGAATCGAGCTTGTTCGCGAAGAGAATGTCGTCGGCGATCCGGCTCAGGCGCTCGGACTCGTGCGCGATCACGTCGAGCAAGCGCTTCTTATCGGACTCCACGAGCTCGACGTCCTCCCTCAGCAGGGTCTGGGCCGATCCGTAGATCGCGGCGAGCGGTGTTCGCAGCTCGTGTGAGACGGTCGCGATGAACTCACCCTTGAGCTCGTCGAGGGCGCGCTCCTCGGTCAGGCTGCGGAAGGCGTAGACAATCCCATCGCTGAAGCTGACGCCGGAGATCGAGAGCCAGACCTCGCGGCCGTCGAGCTCGAGCGGTACCACCTTGGCCTCGAGACTGCCCGGGCCGGGGATGTTCGCGATCGGGATCAGCGGCGCGACGACCTCCCAGCCCGGCAGCGTCTCGCCGGCGGGCCGCCCGAGCGCCTGCTCGGCAGGGATGCCGGTGATCGCCTGCGCAGCGGGATTCCAGTGTCGGATAATCCCCCGGTCGTCCACCAGAGAGACTCCGTCGTCGACGTGTTCCAGCACGCGCGCATGGCGCTCGAGCGCCAGCCGCTGCTGCTCCACCTCGCGGTCGAGCCGGCGAAGCTGGATCGCGCGCTCGAGCGAGGCGATGAAGTAGTCCCGGTCGATCGGCTTCTGGACGAAGTCGTAGGCGCCGCCGCGGAGCGCCTGGACCGCGAGATCGCGCTCGCCGTGGCCGGTGATCATCAGTGTGGGCGTCGTCGGGCGCAGCTCGCGGATCTCGTGCAGCAATGCGAGCCCGTCCATGCCGGGCATCTTGATGTCGCTGACGATCGCGTCGTAATCCGTCTCCCGGATCCGTTCGAGCGCCTCGGTCGCGGTTTCTGAGGTGTCGATCTGGATCTCGTCCATCCGCAGCCGCAGCGCCTGGGGGAGCGCGTCGAGCAGCGCTCTGTCGTCGTCGACCAGGAGGATTCTCGCGCTCACAGCAGCGGCTCCTCTGGCGGCTCCTCCTCTGCGAACGGCAGCTCGACGATGAAGGTCGCGCCCTTGCCCGGCCGGCTCTCCACCGAGATCTCGCCGCCGTACTCCTTGAGGATGCTGTAGGTGATCGACAGGCCGAGACCGGTTCCCGTCCCGACCTCCTTCGTCGTGAAGAACGGATCGAAGATCCGCTGCTGGAGCTCGGCCGGGATCCCGGGCCCGGTGTCCGAGAAGGCGATCCTGATCAGCTCGTCGTCGCGGCTCGAGGCGACCCGGATGGTCTTGCGCTTGGCATCGGCGAGCGCGTCGCGGGCGTTCGTCAACAGGTTGATGAAGACCTGCTCGAGCTGAATCGGATTGGCGACGACGAGGAGCTCCTCGGGGCAGAGCTCGAGCTCGACCTCGATCCCGCGCAGGCGAAGTTGTTCGTGCACGAGCAGGAGCGAGCGCTCGATCACGTCGTCGACGTCGACCTGCTCGATGCTGACCCGGGCGGCCCGGCCGAAGGTACGTAGGTGGGAGATGATCGCGGTCGCCTTCCGGACCTGCTCCATCGCCTTCTCGAGATCGCGGACGAGCGGCTCGGCGTCGTCCTCTCCGAGCCTGATCCGGTCGATCACGTTGCCGACGTAGAGGCCGATGTTGTTGAGCGGGTTGTTCAGCTCGTGCGCGACACCGGTGGTCAGCTCACCGAGCGTTGCGAGCTTGCCCGCCTGGACGAGCTGCTCCTGCTTGTCGCGCAGCTCGTGCTCGCGGCGCTCCATCTCCTGCGTCGTCTCACGCAGGTCGCCCATGATGTGGATCATCGCCTTGCGGCTGTCGCCGAGCCGGAGGTTGGACTCATGCGAGTCCTTGAGGATGTGGAGCAGGGCGCGGCGGGAATTGTCGAGGCGCTCGGTCTGCCGGGCAAGCCGGCTGCGGTCGTGCTCGTAGTCGCCGAGAATATGGAGCATCGCCTTGCGCTGGTCGGCGAGCTTCTGGTTCGACTCGTTCAGGTCGCCCATGATGTGGACGAGCGCTCGCCGCCGCTCCTCGGCCCGCCGGACACGAGCCTGGAGCTGCTCGATCTGCTCGCGCAGTGCTGCCGGGTCGAGCTCCGCCCCGCCGTTGCCCGCATCCCCGTTGCCGGCGTTCCCGGCGTCGAGCCCCTCAGGTTCTGCGCTCATCAGGCCGAGGCGCGGGCCGCCTTGAGCTTCTCGTTCTCCCGCTGCAGGCTCTCGAGCTCCTTCTCGAGCGCGATCATCTTCAGCTCCCGGCCGACCACGACCTCTTCGAACTTCTCGAGGTCGAGGATCTTCTCCTGCAGCTCGGTCTTCGACTGCTCGAGGTCCTGCACGACTTCCTCGTATGCGCGCATGTCGCGGAGGATGCCGATGGCGCCGATCACCTTCCCGTCGGAGTCGCGAAGCGCGGACGCGTTCAGGGTCGTCGGGATGATCTCGCCGGAGGCGCTGCGCGGGTTGAGGCGCGCGTTTCGAGTGACGCCGTGCTCGACGACCTCGCGCAGGGCGGCAGTGAACTCGCGGGTCTCCTCGGGGCTGATGAAGCGAGAGAGCGACTGCTCGACCACCTCGTCCTGGCGGAAGCCGAGCAGCCCGGAGACCGCCTCGTTCGCCTGGATGATCTTGCCCTCGAGGTCGGAGACGAACACCGGATCGGGGGCGTCGTCGATCAGGCGCTGCGCGTAGGCGCGGGCCTTGTCCAGCTCGCGCATGTCGCGGAGAACGCCGATCGCGCCGATCACCTTGCCGTCGGCGTCGCGGAGCGCGGAGGCGTTGAGGCTGGTCGGAATCACCTCGCCGGCGGCCGAGCGCGGGTTCAGCACCGCGTTCCGGGTCACGCCTCGCTCGACCACCTCGCGCAGGGCGGCCGTGAACTCGCGCGTCTCCTCGGGGCTGATGAAGCGGGAGAGCGACTGTTCGACGACCTCGTCCTGCCGGAAGCCGAGGAGTTGGGAGACCGCCTCGTTTGCCTGCAGGATCTTGCCCTCGAGGTCGGAGACGAAGACGGGGTCGGGCGCGTCGTCGATCAGGCGCTGTGCGTAGGCGCGGGCCTTGTCGAGCTCGCGCATGTCGCGGAGAATCCCGATCGCGCCGATCACCTTGCCGTCGGCGTCGCGGAGGGCGGAGGCGTTGAGGCTGGTCGGAATCACCTCGCCGGCGGCCGAGCGCGGGTTCAACACGGCGTTCCGGGTCACGCCTCGCTCGACCACCTCGTCGAGTGCAGCCATGAACTCGCGCGTCTCCTCGGGGCTGATGAAGCGGGAGAGCGACTGTTCGACGACCTCGTCTTGGCGGAAGCCGAGCAACTGGGAAACGGCGTCGTTGGCCTGGATGATCTTGCCCTCGAGGTCGGAGACGAAGACGGGGTCGGGGGCGTCGTCGATCAGGCGCTGGGCGAAGGCGCGGGCCTTGTCCAGCTCGCGCATGTCGCGGAGGATCCCGATCGCGCCGATCACTTTGCCGTCGGCGTCGCGGAGTGCCGACGCATTCAGGGTTGTTGGGATCACCTCACCGGCGGCCGAGCGCGGGTTCAGCACCGCGTCGCGGGTGACTCCTCGCTCGACGACCTCGCGCAGGGCGGCGGTGAACTCCTGCGTCTCTTCCGCGCTGATGAAGCGCGAGAGCGACTGCTCGACGACCTCGTCCTTGCGGAAGCCGAGCAGCTCGGAGACGGCGTCGTTGGCCTGGAGGATCTTCCCCTCCAGGTCGGAGACGAAGACCGGATCGGGCGCGTTCGCGATGATGATGTCGGCGACGAGAGCGCCGCGCGAGGCCGATCCGTCCTGCTGCGCCTTGCCGTTTGCATCGGCTTTCGGCGCGGCGGAACTCAAGACTTTCTTGGCCACTGGTTACCCCCGGGGAGAGTAGAGCGCTGCGGGTTGCCTCTTCATTGTGATTGCAGAAAGTCCTGGGAGCAATCCTTCGGCGGCTCGGCGCGGACGTGCTCCTGGCCCGCAGAGAGAATCAGGGCCAGCCGCCGCATCGCTGGCCCCGAAGATATAGACGCCGCGTTCGGCCGAAACTTTCCCTGAGTTGTTTACGGCTATACGGTAGGTCCGCCGGGGTGCTTCTGTGTCGCCGCAGCCACAGGGCCCCCGGCTCTTTCCCTGGAAAAATGGTGCGAGACTTCGCTGCTGATGCGGGTTGCGGTCATTGGGCACGTCGAGTGGATCGAGTTCGCCCGCGTCGAGCGGTTGCCGGCTGCGGGCGAGATCGTGCACGCGGGCGATGCCTGGGAGGAGCCTGGCGGGGGCGGCGGGGTCGCCGCCGTGCAGCTCGCTCGTCTCGCGGGCAGCTGCCTGTTCCTGACCGCGCTGGGGAGCGACGAGCTCGGAAGGCGGGCGAAGCGCGCGCTCGAGGAGCTCGGCGTCCGGGTCGAGGCAGCCTGGCGTCCGGTCCCGCAACGGAGGGCCTTCGTCCACGTGGACGGGGACGGAGAGCGGACGATCACGGTCATCGGCGATCGCCTTGGACCGAACGGCAGGGACCCTTTGCCCTGGAGCGAGCTCGCGGAGTGCGACGGCGTTTACTTCACTGCGGGGGACGCCGAAGCGCTATGGGCGGCGCGGGCCGCATCGATCGTCGTCGCGAGCGTGCGCGCGAAAGCCACCCTCGCGGAGGCGGGCGTCCAGCTCGACGTCCTGGTATCGAGCTCGACGGACGAGGGCGAGCGGTACTCGGACGGGGAGATCGAGCCACCGCCTCTGCTCGTGGCGCGGACCGCCGGCTCGGCTGGAGGTTCCCTCGACGCCGCCGACGGCGTCACCACGCGCTGGGAGGCTGCGCCTCTTCCGGGGCGGCTGGTCGACACCTACGGTGCGGGCGACTCCTTCTCTGCCGGTTTGACCTTCGCGCTCGCGGAAGGGCGGCCGCCTTCCGAGGCGGTCGCATTCGGCGCCCGCTGCGGCGCCGTCTGCGCCACTGGGCGCGGCCCTTACGAGGCGCGCCTCGAGTCGGCAACCGAAGGGGAATGAGGTCGGGCCGCAACCGACACCTGGGCTGACCGGCGGTCGGGTTGCCAACGGAGGGCCGCGGCTTCCGCGAGGATCTCGCACCAGGCATGACCGGACCGGGGCCCCCTCCGGTACTGGGAGTTCACGTTTACGATCTGGCAAACAAACAAAAAATACCTGTCAAGAATTTGATGGTATATCTGCTTGCTTTCTTGCTTGGGTTGAGTTAATGTCGCGCGCTATGAATCGCACCCCCATCCATGCTCTCGCCCCGATGCTCTTGCTCTGGCGCGCAGCCACTCGCCAGGCCGAGGTCGTCGGTGACGCAGAGCCCACGTTCGTCTTCGCATGGAGGCGCACAGGCTAGACCATTAGCCAGATAGCAACCTCCTGCGAAGGCGGCCCTACGGGTCGCCTTTGTCGTTTCCGAGACAAAAACAGGAGGTGATGCAAACGACAGTATCGAAAGAAATCAAATGACGATGGACATCCGAAGTCCTCCGATATCGTGCGGGAAAGTAGCGGCGAATTGAGTCGATAGATATGTGCGCTTTTTTCCCTCTGAATTAGGCAGGGCTCTGGCCAAAAGCAAGGAGAGGAGGGAAGAACGGTGCTCTACTACGACACCGAGGCGCAACGCCAGTTCGCCAAGGAGCGGATCGCCGATTTGGCGCAGGAAGCTCGGCGGCCGCCGGCTTCACGAGCCGACGACGATGCTGCCTGCCGGAGCAGCTTCGTCGCGGAACTGAAACTGCAGGCAAGGCGGTTCCGGGAGCATGCCCTGTCGCGGGCGCCCGCGTTCCGAGCGTGATGCGAACAGCGATTAAAGGCCGACCGCGCGCTTGCAAGGGTTAGGAAGGCACCGACCTCTCCGACCCTGCGGGCGCGCGGTCGCTGAACAGCGCGGTGGCGGAACAGCCGAAGCCCGGATCGTCTTTAGCTGAAGTGTCGGCTCAGGGCTCGATCATCACCTTGATCGCCTCGCGGTCGTTCATCGCCCGGTAGCCGTCGGGCACTCCGTCGAGATTCGTGACCCGGTCGAAAACTCGACCGGGCTCGATCCTTCCTTCCAAGACGTCCGGCAGCAGCTCCTCGAGGTACGCGCGCGCCGGGGCGGGCCCGCCGGCGATCGTCACGTTGTCGAAAAACGTCGTCACCCCTTCCGGGATCGACTCCCCCTGGGGAACCCCCACCCGGCCGACCGCGCCGCCCGGACGTACGACGCTCAGAGCTGTGACCGTCGACTGCTCCAGGCCGACGCACTCGAGGACGGACTGTGCGCCGAGGCCGTCGGTGAGCTCGCGCACGCGCTCGACCGCCTCGTCGCCGCGCTCGCTGACGACATCCGTTGCGCCGAAGTCCTTCGCGACTGCGATCCGGTCGGGATGCCGGCCCAGGATGATGATCCGCTCGGCGCCGAGGCGGCGGGCGGCGATGACGCCGCAGAGGCCCACGGCGCCGTCGCCGACGACGGCGACCGACCTGCCGGGCCCGACCTCGGCGGCGAGGGCTGCGTGATGACCCGTCGCCATCACGTCGGTGAGCGTGAGCAGCGACGGCATCAGCGCGTCCTCCTTGCCGACCGGCAGCAGCAAGAGCGTGCCATCTGCCTGGGGGACGCGGACCGCCTGGCCTTGGCCGCCGTCCACTCCGTCGTCGCCATACCGTCCTCCGTGCAGGCATGACGTTTGGAGCCCTTCCCGGCAAAAAAGGCAGGTTCCGTCGGACCAGACGAACGGAGAGAGGACGAGGTCGCCGGCTTTGATCGTCTGCACGTCCGTGCCGATGTCCTCGACGACGCCGATGAACTCGTGGCCCATGCGGCGGCCGGTCTCGCTCGGCTCCATCGATTTGTAGGGCCACAGGTCGCTGCCGCAGATCGCGGCGCGTGTGACCGTGACGAGGGCGTCGGTCCGTTCGACCAAGTGGGCGTCGGGGACGGTTTCGATCCGAACGTCGCCGGCGCCATGCATGACCGTTGCGCGCATACTCGGGGTAACTCCGGTACCCGGTGGTCAGCTTACGAAATCACCGTCAAACGACGAGGAGGTCAGCATGCAGGTCACGAGGCACGGGATCGACACGGCAGCAGGCCCAAGTGACTGGTTCACCGGAGCGGTGTACATCGACGCGGTCGCGGCGCCCTCGAATGGCTCGCGCCTGAGCACGAGCAGCGTCCATTTCACACCGGGCGCCCGGACACACTGGCACACGCATCCGAACGGCCAGACGATCTACGTGACTGAGGGCGTCGGCCTCGCGCAGAGCCGCGGTGGGCAGGTCGAGGTGATCCGCCCCGGCGACCGCGTCTTCTTCGAGCCGGGCGAGGATCACTGGCACGGAGCGGCGCCGACACGGTTCATGACCCACCTGGCGATGCTCGAGGTCGGCGACGACGGCAACCCTGCAACGTGGGGAGACCACGTCACCGACGAGGAGTACGAAGCGGCGCCACCGATCGACGGCTGAGGACGTCGCCAGTGCTATCGAACGCGCCACGGCTGAGTTCGCAGGCCGCCACCGTGGCGCCCAGCTAACTCGGAGCGCCACGGTGGCGTGAAGGTCTTACTCCTGCTAGGGCAGCGCCGCCAGCCCGGCGACGAACGCCGGTGCCTTCGGAGTACCCCAGCCGGTCGTGGCGTCGTATCCGGTCGTCGTTGGATAGCCGGCCGCCGGGAACTCCCAGAGCTGGTTGTCCTGCAGATCGCCGACGGACTTGTCCACTGCCCCGCTCACCCCGACCTCGCTGCCCGCGAAGGTCTTCGGTGCGGCGCCGTAGTGCTGCGCGACGATGTCCGAGTAGTCGGAGGCGCCGATCCCGTTCTGGTAGAGGAGCGGGTCGAGGAAGCCGAGCGGCTCCTTGTCAGCCCCGGCGCGGGCGGCGTTGGCGAGTGCGACCAGCGCGGCGGTCTGCGGGGTGGCTGCCGAGGTCCCGCCGAAGAAGGTCCAGCAGCCCGTTGCGTTGCCGCAGTTGAACTCCGGATAGGCGGTGATGTAGACGTCGACGCCGCCGTTCACGGCCGCATTCCAGGCGGTGTCCGGGACGAGGCGATGGTCGCCGAAACCCGGATCGACGCCCTGCTGCCACGACGGTCTGGGGTAGATGACGCTCGACCCACCGCCGGTGCCGATCGGAGCAAACGACTCATTCCATACGGCCTCGCTCGTGCCTGAGGGGGTGGAGTTCCAGTACGCCGGGTTGAAGCCGGTCGACGTGAATGGAACGTTGCTCGTCGGATCCCAAGTCCAACCATCCTGGAGCTGGGTGCCGCCCACGGCCACTACATAGGGCGAGGTCGCCGGATACCCGACAACCGGGGCCGGAAAGAGGTTCGCGTCCTTGTGCTGCTTGGCGAAGCTCGTCGAACCGAAGTCTCCGGTCGCGGCAAAGAAGTTGTCGTCCTTCGCCAGACCCTGTTTGAACACCTGGTCGAACTTGGCGGTTTGAGTAGCTGCGGCACCGCCGAAGTCCTGTTCGGTGGCCGAGAGGGACATCGAGAACATCGTTCCAGGCGGCGCTGCTGCAATCTCGCCGGAGATCGCTTTGAACAGGTTCGGGAAGCCCTGGACGCCCTCCGTCTCGGCCGGAGGCACCGCGAGGAGCACGAGGTTCGCCATCGGAGCGATCGAATATGCCCATTCGATGTCGAGGGTGGCCTCGCCGGACCAGTTCGCAGCGGCGCAAGGTCCCGACAGCCCCTGGCTCTTGCAAGCGCTCGGAAACTGCGGATTGCCAAGCGGGTAGATCTCCTTGAAGCTCGGATCGGGCAAGCTCGGGAAGAACGTGTCGTGGAAGTGCTGGAGGTCGCCGGCCGCCGTCGGGCTGCCGTAGGAGTCCACGAGCACGATCGTCTGTCCCTGGCCGTAATTTGGTGAATCCCCGATCGGAGCGACCGAGTCGACGCCGTAGAACGACCGGATGTCCTGTGGCGTATAGCAGTGGAGGAAGTCGACGAGGCTGCCGTCGGGCAGAGTGCAGTCTGTCGACGCGGTCTTCCTGGAGGTAAAGGCGCTCCGAGGTGCGGCAATCGCCATCGGCGTCACGCCTCCCGCAGCCGCCGAGACGATGGGGTTCGCCGCGACCGGTGCGGCTGCGCGAAGGCTTCCCACTGCTCCGCACAGAACGATCGCCACTCCGATCGCTAACGCCATCCGTCGAGTTCTCGCAGTCATGAGGGGTTCCCCCTATGTTGAGTTGCCCGCCCCGACTGCCTGCCGGTCGAAAACCATATACAGCCCTTTTCTCGGCGGTCGCGCTCCGCGTCGACCGAGGGAGGCCAGGAGCTGAGCTGCGCGACCTTGCGACCAGACCAAGGGCTGCCACACCGCACCGGTTTGAAGACCACCGGAAGAAGCGGCGATTTGCAGCGCTTTTGATCCCGTATCGGAACTACGCGTCAGTTCGCGCGCCAGTCGCGCAGAGTAGGTCAGAAAACGGGTCGATTTGTTCTCGAGCAGGGCGGATGAACGGCTGACTTGTCGGCCGGTTCTGCCGGAGCGTGCCACGATCGAAGCTCGGCGCGATCTGCGGAAGCCGTTCCTTCCTTGGACGATGAGGCCGATCGCGCAACACTTGAAAGCGGATGCGGACGCTCCCGACCGGCACAGTCACCTTCCTGTTCAGCGACGTCGAGGGCTCGACACGGCTGCTGACCGAGCTGGGCGATCGATACGAAAAGGCCCTCCAGCAACACCGCGACCGCATGCGCGAGGCCTTCGCCCGTCACGGCGGGGTCGAAGTCGACACACAAGGCGACGCCTTCTTCTGTGCGTTCGCCAGCGCCCACGACGCCGTGGCCGCGGCCGAGGAGGCACAGCGGGGACTTGCGGGGAGCGCCATGCGGGTCCGGATCGGGCTGCACACGGGCGAGCCGAAGCTCGGACGCGAGGGTTACCTCGGGATCGACGTCCACCGGGCCGCTCGCATCTGCTCGGCCGGCCATGGCGGTCAGGTGCTGCTCTCACAGACAACCTGGGACCTGTTGGCCAACGAGATCGACAGCGAGCTGGCTGTCCGTGACCTGGGCAAGAATCGACTGAAGGACCTGGCAGCACCGGAGCGGCTCTACCAGCTTCTCGCTCCAGGGCTCGAGAGTGAGTTTCCGGCGCTGAAGACGGTCGACAACCGCCCTACCAACCTGCCCCCACAGGCGACGCCGCTGATCGGCCGGGAGCACGAGCTGCAAGAGATCCAGCAAGCGCTCCTGCGTGAGCATGTCCGCCTCTTGACGCTTACCGGCGCCGGCGGAACCGGCAAGACTCGACTAGCACTGCAGCTGGCAGCCCAAGCGAGCGACCGCTTTCAAGCCGGTGTCTTTGCGGTATTCCTCGCGCCGTTCACAGACCCGGCGCTCGTCCTCCCGGCGCTGGCGCACGCTCTCAAGCTGCGCGAGGCACCCGGGCAGGACCTAACCGACACCCTCACGGAGTACCTACGGGATCGTGAGCTGCTCGCCTTGTTCGACAACTTCGAGCACCTACTGGCGGCGGCGACCGATCTTTCTACTCTCTTGGCGACTGCTCCGAGACTGAAGCTCATCGTCACCAGCCGAGCGCCGCTCCGCATCGGCGGTGAGCTCGAGTATGCGCTCGAGCCACTCCTGAGCATCGACGCCAGGACGCTGTTCATCGAGCGAGCGCGGGCGGTCCGCGGTGGCTTCGACCCGGATGCCCACTCCGAGGCCGTGGGCACGATCTGTGAGCGGCTGGACTGCCTACCACTGGCACTCGAGCTTGCCGCTACGCGCGTGCGTTCCTTGACGCCGGAGTTGCTGCTCGAACGCCTCGACTCGGCTCTGGAACTGCTGACGTCGGGGGCGCGCGACGCTCAGGAGCGGCAGCAGACGCTGCGGGCGACGATTGAATGGAGCTACCGCCTGCTGACGACGGATGACCAGGCGGTCTTCCGGAGCCTTGCCGTCTTCCGCGGCGGTTGGACGCTGGAAGCGGCCGAGGCGGTGTGCGACCTGCACGGCGATCTCGAAACGCCTGTGATCGACGCGCTCGACAGGCTCGTTGAGAACAGTCTCGTGCGTCCGGGTCGCGAGGTGGTGGACACGCCGCGCTTCTTCATCCTGGAAACGATTCGCGAATATGCGGCCGAGCGCTTGGAAGAGGCCGGGGAGGGAGAACTTGCGCGCGAACGGCACGGCGAGTACTTCGTCACGTTCGCCGAGCGCGCCGAACCGGAGCTCATTCGCGCGGATCAGCGGCGGTGGCTGGTGCTCCTGAGGGCGGAGCTTCCGAACCTGCGAGCCGCGATGCACTCGTTGCTCGAGCGCGAAGCGGCAGAATCCGCCGCACGTGTAGCCGCGGCCCTCTTCAACTTCTGGGACTGGGAAGGGCATTTCTCCGAGGGCCGTAGCTGGCTGACGCGGGCGCTCGCCGCCGGCGACCTGGTCGACGGAGTCGCTGCCAAGGCACTCGATGCAGCGGCCTTTCTGTCGCTCCGCGAGGGTGACTTTTCCTCCGAGCTCGGCATGGCCGCGCGCGATCGCGCCGCGCGCGCGGACGACGCCGGCACGCTCGCTCGAGCTCTCGCGACGCTCGCATTCCGGGCGCTGTTCAGCGGCGACGCCGCCGATCCGGAGGAGCTGGCGCGCGAAGCCGTGGCCGTCGCTTCGCGATCAACGGATCGTTGGGCGCTTGCGCAGGCCTACAAAGTGCTCGCCGGAGCCCTCATCGAGAGCGGGCGCGGCCGTGAGGCGGTCGAGGCTATGGAGGAAGCGCTTCGTCTCGCCGAGGAGCTCGGCGACATTCGGTACCAGCTCCTTTTCAGCTGCAATTTGGCGGAGGTGACCCTCGTCGCGGGGGACCCTGAAGGCGCCCGGGAAATCGCTCGGCGCACGGCCGTGCGTGCCGAAGACAGCGCCGATCCGTACTGCACGGCCCACGCGCTCAACAACCTCGGGTGCGCCGAGTTGCTCGCCGAGAACCCCCGGCTTGCCGAGGCTTCGGCTTCGCTTCGCAGGGCCCTTGTGATGCTCGTCGAGTTTGGCGATCGCCGACACTCGACGACGTCGCTGATCGGCTTGGCTGCCGTCGGTGCGGCGCGCGGGGGCCAGGAGCGGGCACGGACGCTGTGGCGCGACGTTGCGAGCATCATGGAAGGGATGGCGGGCAGGCTCTGGACGATGGAGAGGATGGTCGCAGAGCGCTATCTCGATTCGATCGAGCGACCAGAGGAGGGCAGAGACGGCGGGCGGTCCTTCGAAGACGCTGTGGCTCTTGCCCTCGAAGCCACGGGAACAGGCGTCGAGCCCACGCGGCAGTGAGAGCGACAGCACTCAACGGAGCGGCGCCGGAGTTCGAACCGACCGAGCGTGGGGCTGCCACGCCGCACCGGTTTTGAAGCCTTGCAAGAAGAACGTCCTGAATGGCTTATCCAAGCCAGACCGTGGAGTCTTCGCCGCGGTGCGCGCCAGTCTGCGCGCCGGTTCCGCGACTCACTATCGAGCCGCCGCAGGGTGCCCGAACGTCAGCTTGATGGAGGCTTCAAGCGAGCCCTTCGCGACAAACCAGACTTGGCCTTCGGCTCCGATCGTGAGATCAATCTCCAGGGTCTGGAGTCCGAAGCCGCCCACCGCGCCGTCGGGCCCTGCGGCCACTGGGAGGATCGCATCACGAATCTCCTCAAGCTGACTCCGGAGCTTCCCCAGGTCAACTCCCCCGGGTTTACCGGCCCAGAAGGCTTCGCCTTCCGCCGTCACTTGTACAGGGCTCTCGGTGCTGAGGTCGATGACGCCGTAGTTCTCCATCTGCCGCCTCCTTGCGGACGAGCCTTTCTTCTTGTTGCAGGTGTGTCAAGGTCACTGCGCGCCCAGCGACGGTTCACGCGCCACCCCGCGCGGACTTGGCTGCCTGTGCCGAGTCGCTAGCGCGACGAGCGGCAGCACGCCGAGAGCAGTCATAATTCGTTTGATGTCTGTTCTGACAACAAAGCCGTGACCGAGACCCGATACCTCGTTCCCGGGGGCGCCCAGTGGGCAGTCTGGGACGACGCCAACGGCGTCCTGAGCTGCATGACCGACGAGGACGTCGTCGAGAACGCCCGGGAGAACCAGCGGGAGCTAGGGACGAGTTCGGCGACCCGCGCGGGCTCCCGCCCGACCCGACGCCGGAGGAGGCGTGGGAGTTCGTCACGGTGCTGTGGGAGGGCGACCCGGGTGGCCGCGGCTGGCAGGTCCGAATCCCGCCTGGCGGCACGTGGGACACCCCGGCTACTGAAACAGTTGGCCGGCTACACGTCGCGCGTCACGCGCTTGACCCTCGCTCGTGAAGTGGCGATATTCAGCGGTCATGCGCGGTAAGACCGCGAGGTGCGCCCGAGCTACGAGCGTCGCCGTATTTCTGTTGACGGTCGGTGTGGGCTGTGGTTCGAGCAGTCACGTCGCTGGTACGTCCGCCCCTGCCACGGTGACGGTGGAGACGAAGGCTCGGAAGCCCTCCCACTTGACCTCGACGGCGCTTGCAGGGCAATGGAACCGGCTTAACTCCGACAGGTCAAACCCAGCACCGGAGCACGAGCATCTGGACTGCAGCCAGGGCGACGGCGCAAAAGCACGAACGAGCGCCGATACGTGGCGCTGTCGTTACGACAAGATCCCGCAGCCGACTCTGAACTTCCACTGGAACAGCACTCACGGCTCCTTCAGCGGTAAGGACGCCACGGCGACATGGTCGTGTCCCTCCTGGGTCCCAGCAGGAATTTGTACGAATGTCGTTCAGGTCGTCGAGGGAAAGATGGCGTTCTTCCATCCACCGATACGCCATCCACTGTTTACCGTCGTGGAAGACCTCGTCGTAAGCCACACTGGCAACGGCCAACGGCTTTATGTGTACTGGGCCCAGCAGTTCGAATGCCCGTGGTTCAGGACGTTCGCCGCCGCACAGGCAGCGAACCCACTTCCGCTGCCGTTCAACGGCACATGGCCGCGACAAGACTGCGTGTTTGCCCGCCCAAGCTGAACAAGCTTGCGAATTTCCTCCTCGGGGAGCGTCCTGTCTGACGACGCCGCGCCTGCGCATTTCGGTGGCGCTCCATCCGGAACGGGAGGACGTCGATCGGCTCTTGGAGGCGCTCCCGGCCGCCCTCGACTGAGATGCGGCAGCCGTGCAAATGTTCGCCCACACCAGGGAGCGGGTAGGCGCTGCGTATGCGAAGCGTTCTCGCCGCCGCCGCGGCCTTGACGCGTCTGCACGCGGGCGGAAGTGGCACCCCCTGGCGCACGGCTCGTCCGTCCGACTCCGTGGCGAAGCCAAGTGCCGTCTCGGAAACATGGGATTTCCGGGCGGTCGCTCCGAATGGGCGGCGCGCGATCGTCGTTCGGTTCTGGACGAAGGACAACCCGTACTACATCGAGTGGCTGTGGTACCAGCGGCGGGGCGTCGCCAGCTACACCGTCCGCGTCGAGCCGGCGGCGCATTCGGGGCCGGGCGTCAGCATGAAGGAGCCGTTCGGACACGGCTCGATCCGGCACGTGGGCTCGCGCTGGCTGCTCGATGCCTACGGGTCAACGAATGCATCGCGCGCGCACCTCGTGCTCCGCGCGCTCCGTCGCGGACTGACCGTCGGGCCACTGCCGGCGTCCGACGGCCGAGCGGCTTGGCTGAGCGTCGTCGCTACCGGCCTTGTCGACGGCGTCGTCGAGACGCCGAGCGGCACGATCTCTCTGCGCGGCTGGTACGGAGCACACGTGCACGAGTGGGCGACCTACCGCCACTCCGATTCGCGGGCCTATGTCCGCCGCGACCTCGCCTTGATCTGGCGGAGCCAGCATGACATCCGCCTGGTCTGGGGGCTCGAGCCGTTCCGTGGGCCGGCACAGGTGACCGAGCCGGACGACTCCGTCTGGCGAGGCGTACGCGCACGGCTCGGCGCAAGCCGATCCGCGTGCGCAGCGCGCGTTCGGCGCTGGCGCCTACAACCGGGTCCCCTGAGCTATGTCGTGCCGA
Organism: Actinomycetota bacterium; assembly: GCA_005883955.1. Taxonomy (GTDB): domain Bacteria; phylum Actinomycetota; class Thermoleophilia; order Gaiellales; family Gaiellaceae; genus 13-2-20CM-68-14. Next base: position 27,672 of record VAXH01000065.1, read on the forward strand.
CGACGAGGCTGAGGGCGAGCTGCGGAGGCGCGCCGCTCGCCGTGCGCCATCCCGACGGCGGGGTCGGCGGCACCCCCTGGGTTTTTGGCGAGACCTTCACCGGCCTGGCCACCTCGAACATCGGCGGCGTCGGCTTCCTCGAGGAGACGGTTCCGGCGTGGTGAGGTCGACGACGGTGAGAGTGTCGCCGCGACCGACACGGCGGGCGCGGCTCTCGGCGGTCGGGATCTCCACAGATGCGAAGCGGAGCGATCTGGGATCGAACCAGCCGGTGGCGTGTTTCGGACGCACGGCGACAATGCGGCCCTATCGAGCGAGACACGTTCGAACACGAACACGCCTTCCGGCGGCTTCCCCGCGAGATCGTCTACGACGTGAGAGCCAAATGGCAGGACGCGGGCATTCCAGCAACGCGAAACCCAGGGTCGCCCCGTCCACCGCACCGGTAAACGGCATCAGCGTCAAGCCTGTCTCCGCAGATGGCCCATAACCAAGTGGATTCCGCGGCACCTCGCCTGCCGACCTGAACTGGCAGGGGTGCGGTGGGGTGGGTGGTACCCCGGCGCGCGCCCACGGCTCGAAGGGCTTGGCCTCCAAGCTTCGCTGTAAACAGACCTCGCGAAGGTCGAGCCGCAGGATCGCGTTTACGCCTGCCCTGCGCAGTCAAGCAAGCCGGGCCACCAACTTCCACAGTTGGCGATCACGCCTCGAGACCGCTCCCGATGCGCGCTTTGAGACTGTGGTCGGATCGTCGTCGGGTGAGTAAAGGCCAGATCCGAACCGAATCCGGCTCCGCCTCGAGCGCAGCCGTGGCAAGGGGTGGCACGCCGGGGCGGGCAGAATCGTGCGCCGGAGTCACGCGCCGTTAAGTGCGAACATATGTTCGTGAAACAAGAGCCGACGATCCTGCACGCCGACGTCGACGCCTTCTTCGCGGCGGTCGAGCAGCGGGATGATCCGAGCCTGCGCGGATTGCCGGTGATCGTCGGTACATGGGTCGTGCTCGCGGCCAGCTACGAGGCCAAGGCGCAAGGCGTCCGCACGGCGATGGGCGTCGCGGGCGCCCGCCGCCTGTGCCCCAACGCCCTCGTGGTCGAGCCACGCATGTCGGCCTACTCCGAGGCGAGCAAGGCGCTCTACCGGGTCTTTGAGGACACGGCGCCGCTCGTCGAGGGCCTCTCGATCGACGAGGCGTTCCTCGACGTCCGCGGGGTCAGGCGGCTCTCCGGCAGGCCGACCGAGATCGCCACGCGGCTCCGCGCGGAGGTCCGCGAGCGTGTTGGGTTGCCGATCACCGTCGGGATCGCGAGGACGAAGTTCCTGGCGAAGGTCGCAAGCGGGGTCGCCAAGCCCAACGGCCTACTCGTCGTGCCGCCGGAAGGAGAGCTCGCCTTTCTCTATCCGCTCCCGGTCGAGCGCCTCTGGGGTGTCGGCCACGTCACAGCAGCGAAGCTCCACCAGCTCGGGATCAGGACCGTCGGCCAGGTCGCGGAGCTCGCCGAGCCGACACTCGTCTCGCTGCTCGGCCGGGCCTCGGGCCGGCACTTGCACGCGCTTGCGCACAACCGCGATCCTCGGCCGGTGCAGGCACGCCGCCGCCGGCGCTCGATCGGAGCGCAGCGAGCGCTCGGCCGCTCACCCAAGTCGCTCGAGGACGTCGATGCCGCACTCGTCGGCCTGGTCGAGCGCGTGACCCGGCGGATGCGCGCCGCGGGCCGGGTCGGCCGCACCGTGGTGCTTCGCCTGCGCTTCGAGGACTTCTCTCGCGCAACCCGCTCGCAGACACTGCACCGGGCGACCGCGAACACGCAGACGATCCTCGACACCGCGCGCGCGCTGCTTGCGGTCGCGGCGCCGTTGATCGAGCGCCGAGGGATCACGCTCGTCGGGATCGCCGTCGGCAACCTCGACGACGTCCGGCTCCTGCAGCTGCCGCTCCCGTTCGACCGGCGAAGCAGCGATTCCCTCGATGCCGCACTGGACGCGATCTGGCTGCGCTTCGGCTCGACGGCGATCACCCGCGCCGTGCTGCTCGAACGCAGCCGAGGAATCACGGTTCCGCTGCTTCCCGACTAACCCGCTGGCTTGCAAAGCGAACATATGTTCGCTTTCATCTAAGAATGCAACTCGCGCTCGACGCGCTCGACCGGCTCGTGGACACGCTCGAGGAGCGTGGCCCGCTCTCGGCCGTTGAGGCGGCTCGCTCGCTCTTTGCCACCTCGTCGATCTCGAACGGCCTCGCCTGCTCGCTGCTCAGCGATGCGACAGCCGGCGACAGCCGGCTCGTCTGCAACGGCGCCACGGTCTCGCTGACCGAAAGCCGGGCCGATCCGCTGCTGGAGGACGCCGAGTTCGTCGTCTTCGACCTCGAGACGACCGGGCTGTCCGCAGCACGCAACCAGATCTGCGAGCTCGGCGCAGTCCGCGTGCGGGCGCTGGAGCTGGTCGACTCTTACCAGTCGCTCGTCAATCCGAGGGTCGCGCTCCCCGAGCCGGTCGCGCGGCTGACGGGGCTGCGCGAGCAGGAGCTTCGGCACGCGCCCTCGGTCGCCACCGTTCTCCGCCGCTTCCTCGACTTCGCGGGCGACGATCTCCTGGTCGCCCACAACGCGCGTTTCGACCAGGGTTTCCTCGAAGGGCAGCTCCTGCGCGTTCACGGCCGGCGGCTGTCCGAGCCCCCGCTCTGCACGGCCGCGCTCGCCCGCCGTCTGCTCGAGGGCCGCGTGCGCCGGGTCGGCCTCGCCTCCCTCGCGAACTTCTTCGGCGTCTCAACCCGGCCCTGCCACCGCGCTCTCCCCGATGCCGAGGCCACGGCCGAGGTGCTCGTGCACCTGATCGGACTCGCGCAGGAGCTGGGGGCGAGAAGGCTCTCCGAATTGCGCGCGCTTGCCGCTCCGCGGAAGCGCCGGGTCTACGACAAGCGCTCGCTCGCGCGGCGCTCCCACCCGGCCAGGCGTCTACCTCTTCCGTGACCGGCACGGACAGGTGCTCTACGTCGGCCGGGCCCGTGACCTCCGCGCCCGTCTTCGCTCCTACTTCCGGAGCGAGCGCCAGCGGCCGTCGGTTGAGGCGGCGCTGATGGCACTCGACCGGATCGAGTGGCGCGTGCTCGGCTCCGAGCTCGAGGCCGCGCTCGAGGAGCTGCGGTTGATCAGGGAGCTGCAGCCGCCCGCCAACTCGCGCAGCCGTCGGAAGGAGCACGGCGTCTACCTGCGCCGCCGGGGCGACGACTTCGTCGTCACGAAGGCAGCGACCGAGTTCGGCCCGATCACAAGCCGCCGCCTAGCGTCCCTCGCGGCTCGGGCGCTCGCCTCGTGCACGGCCGAGGAGCTCGAGCGCCTCCCGGAGGGCGGGCCGCTGGCGCGCCTGCGGGCGCGGCTCTCGCACCTGGCCGAGAACCTCCGCTACGAGGAAGCGGCACGGCTGCGGGATCGCATCGAGGCGCTCGAGCTCGTCCTCGAGCGCCTGCGCCGGCTGGAGCGCCTGGGCAGGCTGGAGCTCTGCCTGCTCGCCCCGGCGATCGAACCGGGCTGGCAGAGGGCCTTCTTCGTCTGCGCCGGCCGAGTCTGCGCCTCCCGCTCGCTGCCGGCGGGGGCGGGCGCGAGGCTCGAGATCGAAACCGGGCTTGCGCGCTGCCGGGCCACCCGCGAGCGCCCCGCAGCCCCGCTGACTCCGGAGCAGGCAGAAGACCTCCTGCTTCTCGACAGCTTCGTTCGTCGTCCGCCACCCGAGTTGGCCGTGCTGCCACTTGTTGCTGAGCGGATCACGGCGCATCTCATGCGCGGGCGGTGTCCCAAGGCGCCGTGAGCGCGTTCGTGTCTCCAGCAAGCGTTGTCGCTGATGCCGGCAGTAGGTTGGTCGCGGTATTCGAGGATGAGCGCCGCACGTTCCTTTGCTGGATTCTCGTCGTCCTCTTCGCCAGAGAGCCGACAGTTATGTCGAGTCGGGTCGCGAGTATGCGGACCGCCTTCAATGATGGATCCTTGACGGCGGCGTCTGCGCGGCGTATAGTCGCTTTACCTATGAAGATAGAACATTGCCTTATTAACCAAATGATCCATGTTCAGCGCTGATGGAGTTCCACCGCGACAGCCGTTCCGGCCTCGCCCCGTACCTGCAGATCGTCGAGCAGGTGAAGGAAGCGAGCCGGTTGGGCCTGATTACCCCGGGCGATCAGCTGCCGACGGTGCGCGAGGTCGTGACCCAGCTGGCGGTCAACCCGAACACGGTCTTGAAGGCTTACCGGATGCTCGAGTACGAGGGCTTGGTCGAGGGGCGGCCGGGCCGGGGGACATTCGTCGTCGGCACGCTTGGCGGCCTGCCGCCGGACACCTACCTGCGCATGAGCCGCAAGCTGCTGCCCTGGCTGCGCGAGGCGAAGGCGGCGGGACTGGACGACGAGAGCATCCTGGCGCTGGTCAACAACAACCTGCGCGAACAAGCCCAGGCGAGGGTGGCGTGACCGGTCTCAACGTGCTCGAGTTGCGCGGACTCGGCAAGCGCTACGGCGATCAGTGGGCCTTGCGCGACTGCACGCTCGCGCTGCCGGCCGGGCGGGTCGTCGGTCTCGTCGGCCCAAACGGGGCCGGCAAGACGACGCTGCTGCAGCTGGCGGTCGGCATGCTCGCGCCGAGCGCCGGCGAGATCGCCCTCTTCGGCCGCGACCCGCGCGAGGCGAAGAGCGTCCTGCCGCGGATCGGCTTCGTCGCCCAAGACTCGCCGCTCTATCGCACCTTCAGCGTCGCCGACACCTTGACGCTTTGCCGCCTCCTGAACGCGCGCTTCGACGAGGCCTGGGCGCGAGACCGGCTTGGCAAGTTGCGGATTCCGCTCGAGCGCAAGGTCGGCGAGCTGTCGGGCGGACAGCGAGCACAGGTCGCGCTCGCGGTCGCGCTCGGCAAGCGACCCGAGTTTCTCGTGCTCGACGAGCCGGTCGCCAGCCTCGACCCGCTAGCACGGCGCGAATTCCTGACCGCCCTGATGGACGCCGTCGCTGAAGACGGCATCAGCGTCGTCCTCTCCTCCCACCTGCTCGCCGATGTCGAACACAGCTGCGACTACTTGATCTTGCTGATGGCGGCCGAGGTGCGGCTCGACGGCGACCTCGACGATCTGCTCGCCGCCCACCGGCTGCTCGTCGGGCCTCGCAAACGCGCCACAGCGGGCGGTGGGATCGCCGCGGTCGTGCGCGAGAGCCACTCCGACCGGCAGTCGACCCTGTTGGTGCGTATCGACGGGCCGATCCTCGACCCGGCCTGGTTGGTGCACGAGGTCGACCTCGAGGAGCTGGTGCTCGCCTATATGGTCGAGCAGCATGAGCCGCGGCTCCGGTCGCTGCCGAGATTGGAGGCGAACGGATGAGCTGGCTGATTTGGCGCCAACACCGTCAGCAAGCGCTGTTCGGCGCGGCGACACTTGCCCTGATTGCGCTGCTTTTGCTGCTGACCGGGCTGCACATGCACTCGGTCTTTCAACGCTCCGGCCTCGGCCGCTGCCTCACGAGCAGGCATCCTGACTGCGGCAACCTTCAAACGGCGTTCGAGAGCCGCTTCGCGACCCTGCGCCAGCTGGTGCCGTTCTTCATGGCGCTGCCGGCACTGCTGGGGCTCTTCTGGGGCGCGCCGCTGATCGGTCGCGAGCTCGAGCAGGGCACGCACCTCTTTGTCTGGACGCAAGGCGTGACCCGGCTCCGCTGGCTCAGCTCGAAGCTCGCGGCCTTGTTGGCGCTGACGCTGCTGCTGACGATCTCCTACACGCTCTTGATCAGCTGGTGGCTCGGGCCGCTCGACCGCTCGACCGGGGACCGCTTCCGGCCCGGCATCTTCGACCAGCAAGGGCTCGTCCCGGTCGCCTACGCCGTCTTCGCGCTTGCGCTCGGCATCGCCGCTGGCGCCGTCCTCAAGAAGACGATGCCGGCGATGGCCGCGACCCTGGTCGGGTTCGTCGGCTTGCGCTTGATCGTCGCCAGCGTCGTCCGCAAGCACTTCGTCAGCCCGGTGAAGAAGAGCTACGTGCCGCTGCCGGGCGTCGACACCAGCCATCCCGGCGCCTGGGTCTTCAGCCAGAAGACCGTCGACGGAAGCGGGCATACCGTGGCCCCGTTCACGGTCGGGAGCGTCTGCCGAGCGACCAAATCGAGCACTCAAGCGAGCCTTGATCACTGTGTCCGCGCCCACGGATTCCTCAACACCGACGTCTTCCAACCGGCAAGCCGCTACTGGCTCTTTCAGGGCATCGAGGCCGCACTCTTCAGCGCGCTGGCACTCGCTCTACTTGCACTTGCCGTCTGGTGGGTGCGCCGGCGGCTCGCCTGAAACCGGGTTTCACGTGAGTCCACAACCTTGCTGCAGCGTTCTCGCACACCAGGCTCCCGCCGGGCTAAGCCCGGAACCCGTGCCAGGCTTCGTCCAGGAGCCGGTGGCGTCACGCCATGGACCCTGAGGCGCCGTCGTTGTGGGCAAAGGATCGTTCCGCGTAGGTGAGGCAGTCGCGAACGGTGCGGCGCCCAACACCGCGAGATGGCTAGGGACTCAATTGAAACGGTGGGTAGCGATCGGTCACGAGCAAAAACCCATACGCGATTACGCGGTTCGTCCATCGCATGACCCCGAGCACGAAGTCGAATAGGCCGCGGGGATAGCGGCCGGTGAAGAGGATCGCGAACCAGGCGATGATCACCGCCACGACCGCGGCGATCCAGAGGAAGGCGAGCAGGATGTAGTGCGGGATCGCGAGCAGCCACTTGACGAGCGGCAGCCAGCGGTTTAGTTCCTGCTGCACGTCTGGGTAGCGGAAGTCGAGCGCGACCGCCTGGTGCTCGTCCGTCGATGGGTAGCGGTCGTCCATCAGCGCCAAGTAGGCGCCGATCCTGGTCGAGAACCGCAGCAGCTCGCGGTTCCAGTCGAACCACCAGCGTGGGTACTTCTGCCGAAACACGATCATGAGCAACGGACCGAGCACGAGCAGCCCACCCGCCCCGGCCGCAACTTCTCCGCCGTGGTGGCCGGCGAAGACGCCCCCATGGCCACCGCCGACCGCCCCGCCGACGATGAGGATCGGGATTGCGACGATGATCCGGAACGCGGTCGTCAGTCGGTTGAGCTCGCGCTCCGGGTAGGTGATCGAAAGCTGCGCCGGGTATGCCGGCTCGCCTGCAGTCTGGCCCGTCTCCATCGCTTCAGCCTCCTCTCGACCGCGACGCCGTGGCGACGCCGCACATTTCGGCTCGCAGCCTAAACACTCGCTAGATCGCGCCGGCTGAACACGCATTTTGGCCGTTTCCGCCAACCAGCAGGAGCCCGCCGGAGGGGTCTTCGGTTCGAGCCCGGAATTGGGGCTTCTCTCTGTGAGCGGGTTCGCGCCGCATTTGGGGGCTCCTTGGGAGCAGACGTTGAGCGTCTCGACGCCGACATTGCGGTCCCTCCAAACCCGCAGTCCCGACCTCGTGACGGCGGGCCGCTAAGTCCGCGCGGACCTACGCGATCGCAGGTGATCGCGCTTCGGAACCAGCCCTTTCGATGAGGTCAGCCACGGCTGCCGGCTGCGAATACATAGATCGAATGGCTGCCCGCCACCGCGACAACTGCCGAGCCCGCCCAGACATCTCGCGCTGGGCCGATGGAGGGATCATCTGGTCTTCGGTCGTGCCGAGGTACCAGCTTGGCTTGCTCCGCCACGCAGGATCGCTAATCGTGCCGCCCAGGGCCTCAACGCCCAAGGGGCTTCGTCGGGGCTTAGTGCGGGATGATCAGCACGTCGATCGGGAAGTACTGCGGTGCCCCACCTTCAGGCGGCGGGCCGCCGATGACCTCTGCGAGCGCCGGGCCGAGCTTTTCCTCCATGAAGCGCTCGAAGGCCTCGCGCGACTCCCAGACGTCGTAAACGTAGTAACCCTGCTCGCCCTGGCCGGCGCTGTGCAGGATCAGCCCCTCCGGCGCCTCGTCTTCCCGCATCGGCGAGGCATGCCCAAACATCTTCTCGGTGACGTCATCGTAGAGTTGCTTCGTGAACTCCGGCGCTGCCGTCAGAACTCCAACCGCCATCTCGCCTCCTCGTGATTTCGCGGACGGCGGATTCTAGGCGGTGACGCTCAGGCCGGGCGGGGAAGGGCGGCGAGCATGCCGGCACCCGCGCCGTGCCGCACGGCTAGACGCCACTGCCGACTCCTGCGCCGGAGGCGCCACCACTCGCCGCTGGGCTCCGTACAGACTCCTCCGAGCGCAGTTTCTACCTACGAGCGCGGCAAGACCGGCCTTGAGACGCGAACTGCAGAGAAGTCTTGGAGGCAAGGTCACTTGAGGCGCCTAGCGCCTTGTGGGCCACGGCGCGCGCCAGTCGCGCGCCGGTCCGCGTGGGTATCAGGAAGTCTCCAGGCCCCTTAGTGCGTCGGGACGTCTGCCAAGCCAGCCGGCGAGCCGGCTCGGATTTTCGATTAGCTGAATCGCCTTTGAGGCTACGGAGCGGCGCCGGAGTCGAACCGACCGAGCGTGGGGCTGCCACGCCGCACCGGTTTTGAAGACCGGTTGGGCCACCGGGCCCGTGCCGCTCCGGCGTGAAGGCTACGTCAGTGCCGAGCGCCTGAGGATGCGCTCGTCGCCGACTCGGCGGGTGAGGCCGTCGGCATCGAAACGTTCCAGCAGCAGCTGGGCGGTGCGGCGTGAAATGCCGAGCGCGTCGCGGAAGCCGGCCAGGGTGATCGGCTCCAGTGTCGTCAGCGTCTCGCGGCCGCGTGCGTAGAGCTTGGACGAGACCGCGAAGCCGTCGCCGACGCGCTTCAGCCTTCCAGCCGCCTCCAGGTAAGCCGCCAGCTCTGGGTCGTCGACCTTCGTGATCGCTTCGGCGTCAAGCTCGACCTCGAGCCGCTTGGCCGCCTCGGCCCGGTCGCCGAGGGAGGCGGCAGCGCCTGGAGCGTACGCCTTGCCGTCTCGCCGCTCGACATGAAGCAGCGGGAGAATCACGGGCGCCCAGGGTTCCTGGGGGAGGAGCTCGCCGAGCGGAATCCCCGGGTCGAGCGGGTTCGCCTCCGCGCGCTCGGCCAGGCGCTCGCGGACGACGGTTCGGACCCCTTCCAGCCAGGCAGGCCGGTAGGCCCATTCACCGGCCAGACCCACCGCGGCCAGGCCGCTTGCCAGCTGGGCCGGTGAGAACAAGCCCATCGCCTGGAGCGCGGTCGTCGTCACAGGCTCAGAAGTCAGCAGGGAAACGATCTCCGCCGGGTCGCCGCGCTCGAGGATCTCGAGGCGCGCGGGCTCCAGACGTCGCGGCGGCGCCGGGTCGATCACGCGGCCGCCGCCGACGGTCGCCTCGGCGCGAAGAACGAACCGGTCGCCGCGGGCGGCCACGACCGGTTCTTCGAGGCGCAGCTGGGCGAACCGGCCGAACCGGACGACCCGAGCCGCCACAGCGGCCGTCCCGAGATGAACCTTCACCGCTGCCGGCACCGGCTCGACCTCCTCGAGGACGACGTCGAGGCGGTAGCTAACGGGGTAGTGGCCGGGCTCGACGAGCGCGTCGCCGCGGCGAAGCTCGCCACGCTCGATTGCCGGGAGGTTCACGGCGACGCGCTGGCCCGCCTGTGCCTCCTCGACCGGCTGGTCGTGAACCTGGACGCTCCGAACGCGGACGGTGCGGCCGCTCGGCTCGAGCCGCAGGAGGTCGCCGCCGGCGATCGAGCCCGACCAGAGCGTTCCTGTGACGACAGTGCCGATGCCGCGGAGCGAGAAGGCGCGGTCGATCCAGAGGCGGGTTGCGGCGAACCGCTCGGGGCGCTCGACGGCCTCGGCGGCCCGCGCGACCGTCGCACGCAACTCGTCCAGGCCGGCCCCGGTCTTGGCGCTGACCGCGACGACCTCGGCCTCCGGGACGAGCTCGCCCGCCTCGGCCACGGCGAGCTCGACCTGATCGGGCTCGACCGCGTCGGTCTTCGTCACCGCCACGACACCGCGCTCGACGCCGAGGAGCCGCAGGATCGCGAGGTGCTCGAGCGTCTGCGGTCGCGTGCCCTCGGCGGCGTCGATCACGAGCAGGAAGAGGTCGACGCCGGTCGCCCCGGCGACCATGTTGCGGACGAAGCGCTCGTGGCCGGGCACGTCGACGAGCGACAGGTGGAGATCGCCGGGAAGCTCCAGCGGCGCGTAACCGAGGTCGATCGAGATCCCGCGCTCGTGCTCCTCCGGCAGCCGGTCGGTGTCCTTGCCGGTCAACGCTCGGACCAGCCACGTCTTGCCGTGGTCGATGTGGCCGGCCGTGCCGACTACGAGCGGCATCGCGCCTCGATCAGCCGCTCGTCGAAGCGAACGGGCTCGAAGCCGCCGGCGGCGAGCAGCGTCCGCCACTGTTCCTCGTCGCGCTCGCGGCCGGCGAACATCGCCAGCATCAGCAGGTCGAGCCACTTCGGGCCGAACGGCTCGTTCCCCGGCGGGACGACCGCATCGAGGACGACGAGCCGCGCGTGTTCGGGCGCCGAGACCCGGATCGTGCGGAGGATCTTCGTCGCCGACGCGTCGTCCCAGTCGTGGAGGATCGTCCCCAGCAGGTAGACGTCGCCTTCCGGGACTCGCTCGAAGAAGCTGCCCGCGACGAACTCGAGTCCGTCGCCGAAGAGCGACTCGTCGCGGGTGGTCTCGGGCAAGTCGAAGACGATCCCGCGGAGGCCGGGGTGCGCCTTCCGCAGCTCGGCGAGGAGCGAGCCGTTGCCGCCGCCGACGTCGACGACGGTTTCCCCGTCGCGCCAGTCGACCGCCTCCAGTCGCTCGATCCGCGTGTCCGACCCTTGCGCCATCGCCCGGTCGAACCGCGCCCGCTCCTCCGGATGCTCGGCGAGCCAGGCCCAGAAGTCGCTGCCGAAGACAGCGGGGAAAGCGGCCTTTCCGCTCGCGTCGAGCCGCCCGACCGTGTCGTACCAGACCCCTCCGAAGAGGACGGCGAAATCGTCCCAACCGCTCGTCAGCAGGAGCTCGGAGGCGGGAGTGTTGTGAAAGACGCCGCGTTCCTCCTCCGCGAAGATGCCCTCGCTCGCGAGCGCGCGGAGGAGCCGGTGCAGCGTGTCGGCGTCAGCACCGGTCTCGCGTGCGAGGTCGCCGACCGGCCGGGGGCCAGCGGCGAGTGCCTGGGGAATCCGGAGCCCGGCGACGATCCCGAGCGCCCGAGTCGCGAGGGCACCGCGCAGGACCTCCCAGATCGTTTGCTCGGGAGCGACCTCGCTCATTCGCGCGCGGCGGCGACGGCCGCGGCGACGTCGTCGAGTTCCTCGTCGCGCAGGGTCCGGCAGTCGAGCAGGCAGCGGCCGTCGCGGACGACGCCGATCACCGGCGGCTCGGAGTCGCGCAGCCGCGGCGCGAGCTCCTCCTCGACCGCGCAGGCGAAGCTCGGCAGCTCCGTCAGCGGCAGCGCGCCGCCGCCGACCCGGCCGACGGTCGGCTCGACGTCGCCGCCGACGAGACGCGCAAGACGCTGCGCGCGGGCTCGGACCGCCTCGGGCGGCTCGGCGAGCATCCGCAGCACCGGCACCTCGCGGGCGGCGAGCTCGGGATCGAGGTAGAGCGTGAGCGTCGCCTCGAGCGCCGCCAGTGTGAGCTTGTCCGCGCGGAGCGCCCGCTGGAGTGGATGCCGGCGCAGCTGCTCGACGAGCTCGGCACGGCCGGCGACGATGCCTGCCTGCGGCCCCCCGAGCAGCTTGTCGCCGGAGAAGCAGACGAGATCCGCTCCGGCGTCCAGGCTCTCGCGCGCCGTCGGCTCGTCGCCGAGCTGCAGGCTGCTGCTTGCAAAAAGCGCACCCGAGCCGAGGTCGTCGACCAGCGACAGGTCGTGGGCGTGGGCGACCCGCACAA
>VAXH01000109.1 GCA_005883955.1 Actinomycetota bacterium
ATCCGGGTTCTCACTTCAGCGGCTGGTCGGGCGGCGGCTGCTCGGGCGCGGGCAGCTGCGTCGTCACGACGAGCTCAGCGCGGTCGGTTACAGCGACGTTCACGGCCGTCCACACGCTCAGCGTCGCCAAGGACGGCGCCGGCTCGGGCTCGGTCTCGGCGGTCGGGATCGACTGTGGCTCTACGTGCACTGCCGACTTCGACGACGGGACGGTCGTTGCCTTGGCCGCAACCGCCTCCGTGGGCTCGCACTTCGCAGGCTGGTCGGGAAGCGGCTGCTCCGGCACAGGGCCGTGCGTCGTCACCATGAGCTCCGCTCGGAGCGTCACCGCCACGTTCGCCACGAGCGCGGTGCCCCCGCCGACGCCTTCCCCGCCACCTCCCGCGCCGTCACCTTCGCCGCCACCGTCGGCGCCACCGCCACCGGCACCGCCGGCGAGGCCGAGATTGCGCTTCGGACTCGTTGTCAACGTAGAAGGCAACGGTCGCGTCTCGTCGAGGGACTCCGGTCTCGACTGCCGTTCCACCTGTCGGCGTCGCTATGCCGACGGCGCGAAGGTGACGCTCCTCGCACGGCCCGCGCACGGCTATTGGTTCACCGGCTGGACCGGCGCGTGCGAGGGCCGCTCGCCGTCGTGTGCGGTCACGATGACCGAGGCCCGGAATGTCCGAGCGCACTTCGCGCCTGAGCTCGCGCTGCGGCTGCGCGTGACGGCTGGCCTGATCTATCACTCCCCCTACGAGCACGGCGTCGTCCATGTGCTCGCCACTTGGCACGGCCGGCCTCTTGCCGGGGCCCGCCTGCGCGCAACGATCGACTGTGGGGACGGACGGGCGACGTTCACGCGTCGCACCCGACGGAACGGGCGCGTCACGCTGACATACGGCACCGAGATGCCGAACTGGATCCGGATCTACAACTGTCCGGTGCGCGCGCGGGTCGTCGCGAATCGCCTGGCGGCGACGTCGAGCCAAGCTTTCCTGCACTTCATCCACCCGCTCTGGCTCGACGCGAGGCATGGCAAGGACGGCAAGATCATCGTCCGCGTCTGGGGTCGCCGCGGCAAGCTGTTCGAGCTTCACGCAGGTGAAAAGATCGTCGGCTCCGGCCGGATCGGCCCCCAAGGCTGGGTCGACGTGTCGCCGCAGGGCCTTCGTGCCGGCCAGCGCGTGTGGGTCCGGGGCACCGATGGGCTCGCGTCCCACATGATCGTCGCGTAAAGCTCACGCGCGCGACTACAGCAAAAGCTCATTGCCGACGTAGCTCAGCTGGTAGAGGCACTTCACTCGTACGGTTGCGGCTTGGGAGGAGCGCGGGGCCCATCGCGTCTCGAGCTCGGCTCGCATTGGCCTGGGCTGGGGAGAGGGGCGGCGCGATGCCGCCCCTCGCAGTGCGCGATGCCGTTCTAGGTGCGGTCGCCTAGCCCTCGTCTTCGCCCTGGTCGTCCCCGCCGCCGGTGCCGCGCGGCTGCCAGCCGGGCACGAACTGGAGCCCGCCCGGGTGGACTGCCTGCGGGTCGCTGCCGTCCGCGGGCGTTGACCGTGTAGTTGGTCCGTGTGGGCATGTCCATCGTGGCGATGCGAGTGCCGTCAGGCGACCAGGCGGTGCCGTAGTAGGTCGCGTTGTGAGTGATCTGGTGCTGGTCGGAGCCGTCGGCGTTCATCACCCAGATGTCACCCCAGCTCGGGTTGACGATGTCGGCGATGCCGTGCGTGTCGGCGACGTAGGCGATCTTGCTGCCGTCCGGGCTCCAGTCGGGCACCTGGTCCTTGGGCTGCGGGCCGAAGGTGAGTTGCGTCTGGCCGGAGCCGTCTCTCGCGGAAGCTCGTCGAGCTCCACGGCGGCCGGCTCTGGGTCGAAAGCGCCGCCGGCAACGGCAGCACCTTCCGCTTCACGCTCACTGTCGGCGCGACCGAGCCCGCGTCAGTCCTGCCGAACTAGCGGCAACGATGGCTTGGGCCCAGCGTTGCGGAATGACGCCATAGGATTGCGCCGTGCCGTTCACGCTCAGCAACATCAAGGAGGATCTGGAGGACATCGGCCGTAAGTTCGACGGCGCGCCGGACCTGGAGTTCCGCGCGGCGACCAAGCCGCTCGAGCTCGAGAAATCCGCCCTGAGCTACCAGCGCGTCCCGCCCGGCCATCGCTTTCCGTACGGCCACACGCACATGAAGCAAGAGGAGGTCTACGTGGTGCTGCGCGGGAGCGGGCGGATGAAAGTCGACGACGAGATCGTCGAGCTCAAAGAATGGGACGCGGTGCGCGTCCCGCCCGGCACGTGGCGAGGCTACGAGGCCGGGCCAGAGGGCCTCGAGATCCTCGTCATCGGGGCGCCCAACCTAGGCGAGGATCCGCGCGAAGACGTCGATGGCCAGCGCGACTGGTGGGCTGACTAGCCGCGTTGTCCGGACTTTTGTCACACCCGACGCACCGAGTTTCTCAAGAAGCGAGTGAGGGTGGCCGACGGGTGAGAGAATCCGTCTTGCCGATGGAGGACTGGAATGCGGCTCGGTCGAAGGAGGACGTGCTGGCAGTCCTGCGCCGTGTCGGGGCGCCCGAGGAGGCGGTCACGGCAGTCGAGACCGAGCTCGGCGACCCCGTGACCGTCAACGAGGCAGCCAACGTCCTGTTGCGCTACGGGATCACGCACGACTCAATCATGACCTGGATGGGCTCAAGCCCATAGGCCCCCGCCCGAGCGGGCGCTCCAGCTCGGCGCGGGTGACCCGGTACCACTGCCCGTGCCCGCCGAGCGACGAAGCGACCGGCGAGCTCGGCGGCGACCGCGTGACAACAGCGCCAAGCTCGCGAGCCCGAAGAGGCGCAGCGAGCGGTAGAGGTGCGGGGCGCGCACGGCCACGCGTTTGCGGTTACGCCTTCCGCGCTATCTCTCCCCTAGTGGGCGTGCGCGTGGGCATCAGCCTGAAGCGCGCGGTCGCTCATTCGCAGCGCGAGCAGCGACGCCAGCGCGGTCGTGATCGGCATCGAGGCGATCAGCCCGATCGAGCCGACCAGGGCGGCGATGACCTCCTCGGCCACCGATTCGCTGTTGATCGCATCGGTGAGGGAGGTGCCGCCGATCGAGAAGATCAAGAGGATCGGGAGCGAGGCGCCCGCATAGGCGAAGACCAGCGTGTTCACGGTCGCAGCGATGTGGTCGTGGCCGACCTCCACCGCGCCGCGGAAGAGCTGCGAGAAGCCGAGTGACGGGTTGGCCCGGCGCAGTGCGATTACGGTCGAAGCCTGGCTGACGGTCAGATCGATCAGCACGCCGAGTGCTCCGATCACCATCCCCGCGAGTAGGAGCCCTTGCAGGCTCAGCCTCGCCGAGCTCGCACTCAGCAGCACTGCTTCCTCGGAGGATGCGCCGCTCAGGTGCGCGAGGTCGGTGAACCCCCACGCGAGCCCGACCGCGAGCAGGAGGCTCGCGGCGGTTCCTAACCAGGCGGCGATCGCCTTCGGCCCGAGCCCGTACGAGAACGGAATCGTGATCAGCATCACCGCCAGGGCGCCGGTGAGAGCGACCGCCACGGCTGAATGCCCGTGGAGAATCGACGGAATCACGAACTCGATCACGAGCACCACGCTCCCGGCGAGCCCGACAAGCGCGCGCAGCCCGTGCAGACGCCCGGTCGCGAGCAGCAGGACGACGAAGCCGAGTCCCAGCCAGAGCATCGGCAGGCGTCGGTCGAAGTCGGTGAACGAGTACGGCGGCACCTTGATCGTAGGGTCGGCCCCAGGTGGCGGCGGCGGATTCTTGGTCACCCGGATCAGCTCGCCGCGCTCGAGGGTGCCGAGCCCCGGCGTCGGCGTGACTGTGAAGGTCGTGCTCGCGCCCTTGTCTCGGCCGCTAGTGAGCGTGGCCGTGACGGCCTGGCAGACGCCGGTGCCGAGGCGCAGCTCTTGCGCTCCACCGCCGTGATGTGCGCGCCGAGCGACCGGACGTTCTGGAGCGCCGCTGAATGTCGCAACTTGCCCGTTGGCCAGAGAACGACCAGCCCGACGACGGTCGCGGTCGTCAGTGCGACCAGGACGACGAACATCGCGGCAACAACAGGGGAGCGGCTGAGGCCGAGCCGCGGCACGCAAGCGATCTTGCTCTGCCGATCGGATGGTCAAGCCTGGCACTAAGGCATCACTTGCGATGCCGCCACATTGCGCACAGGCCCGCACCGTCAGATTGTCGCGCCCGGCCGCCGGAAGGCTCAAACCCAGGCACCGCTTTGTCAGCCGTGAGCGGGCGGAAGCACCGAAGTGCTCCCGCCCGCCGGGCTCGTTACGGAAGGACGATCGGAACGAGCGTGTCGCAGTAGGTGCTGTCAGGGCCAAAGGGCCCGCCGCAGTCCAACGTCTGCGTGAACTGGTCAACGCCCCCGAGATCGTTGATCTCGGCGGGGAAGTCCGTCCCGTAGTGGACTCCGCTCGAACCCTGCGTGAAGAACGGGTAAGTGCAGAAAGGTCCGCCGTAGCTCGTGCAGTCGGTCGGGCCTACGAACGAGTTTCCAAGCACCTCGGCCTTGCCGCCGGTGTCGGAGACGGTTGCCCATTGAGTCGGATGGGAGCCGTCGCCGAAGGTGACCGACTTGATCTGGATCGGCGAGGTCGCGGCCCAAGCCGAATCGTCGAAGGATTGGCAGATCGGCTGTCCCGGGATGCAGAACTGGGAGGCCGGGTGCGTGAACGGCGACGTGTGGCCGATCTCCCACACGAACGAGTTCGGTGTGTCGTTCACGAGTCCCCAGCCGAGCGCGTTGCCGATCTCCTGCCTGTCGAACGCCGGCAGGAGCGGCCCATCGGCGCTGTTGAGGACGATCGTGCCGGAGCCGCCCGTCGTCTCGTCGGTGACGTCGATGTGCCAGCCTTCGCTCTGCGAGACGACGTGGAAGTGAAGATCGATCGTGTCGCCCGCGTGCATGACCAGGGGCTGGTGCTTCGAGCCGGTCGTGAGCATGGCGTTGAACGCGGCCGGCTCGTGGAAGACGGGCTTCTGCCCGGTCGTGTGGATGCTCCAGACCGGGGAGCAGACCGTGTAGGTGTTCGGCGCGTAGGAGACGACGAAGCCGCCGTTGGGCGTGCAGTTGTGGACGATCGCGTCCGGATAGAACTGCACCTCCAGGAACGACTGGCCGAACAGGCTGTTCGGGTCGTTGACCGTGCCGCCGAACCAGAACGTCGGTCCCGTGGCCGAAACGTTGAACGAGCCGTCGCTCGGCAGCACGAACCTCCAAGTGAGGTCCTGTGCAGAGTGCGGCGCGCTCGAGACGGGATCAAGTTCGGGCTCGTCGTGGCCGGAGCAGCCAGCCGCGTACTGGACCTCGAACGTGTCCTCGATGTAGTTCGGATGGTGCGCGATGCAGCCTGATCCGAGCGTTGTCCCTCCGGTGCCTGCTGCGCCTGCCTGGACGAGCCAGGCGAACGCAACGAGCGAGACGAGGAACACGACAGAACGCCGAAGCGTCATTACACAACTCCTCCCTTCTCCCCTCGGAGTCGCAGCGTGATATAGGGAGTTGTATCCGAAACCGCCGCGCGATGAGCTAGACGCGATGAATAGAACCGTGGTGGCGAGCCGAGCGGGTTCGATCACGCGACCTCTCGATGAGCGCTTTTGTCGACGGCGCCCGGAGTGGCGCCGAGTGAGCGAGCGTGAGAGGATCGCGCTGGAAGGTCTACTCATCCCGATGAGGAGCACTCTGAGAGACCAGGCCGCTCGACCACGCCGCCAACGCTGTCGACGCCGTCGCGGTGCCGAGCCGTGCGAGCCGCCCCGCTCGCCGGCGTGCCCCTCAGGCCTCCCACAACCTCAACAGCAGAGGAGGGCCCCCGGTGTATAGCCACAACGGAGACAACTTTTTCGTCGTCGACGGCCATCTGCATTTCTGGGACGCGAGCCCGGCGAACTGGGTCACTGGTCAGGAGCAGTACGCGAAGGGCTGGATCGAATGCTTCCACGCGTACATGGGCCTCGGGCCCGCGGAGACGCACTGGCCACTCGAGAAGTTCCAGAAGTACTCGGAGGACGACTTCGTCAAGGACGTCTTCGAGGACGGCTACGTCGACGTCGGCATCTTTCAGTCGACCTACTTGAAGGAGTGGTACCGCGACGGCTTCAACACGCTGGAGAAGAACGCGGAGTTGGTCGAGAAGTATCCGGACCGCCTGATCGCAAACGGACGGTGGGATCCGCGCGAAGGCGAGGCGGGCCTGAAGCAGCTGGAGGAGGACGCGAAGCGTTACAACCTGCAGGGCGTCAAGCTCTACACGGCCGAGTGGTACCAGGGCTCGCGCGGCTGGTCGCTCAAGAGTCCCGAGTCGCAGCGTTTCCTGGAGAAGTGCCAGGAGCTCGGGATCAAGAACATCCACGTGCACAAGGGCCCGACGATCTGGCCGCTCGACAAGGACGCATTCGACGTCTCGGATGTCGACTACGTCGCCACGAACTTCCCGGCGCTGAACTTCATCGTCGAGCACGTCGGCCTGCCGCGGATCGAGGACTTCTGCTTCATGGCGACGCAGGAGCCGAACGTCTACGCGGGGCTTGCCGTCGTCATCGGAGGCCTGATGCACGCCCGGCCGCGCTTCTTTGCCAAGGTGATGGGCGAGCTGCTGTTCTGGGTCGGCGAGGACAAGATGCTGTGGGCCAGCGACTACGCGATCTGGGAGCCGAGGTGGCAAGTCGAAGGCTTCGTCGACTGGACCTCCCCGGACGACGCGGAGTTCTCGGACTACCCGCGGCTCGACACCAACGGCAAGAAGAAGATCCTCGGCCTCAACGCCGCCAAGCTCTACGGGATCGACGTTCCGGAGGAGTTCCAGATCCCGGACGAGGCGGGCGAGCCGGCGGCCAGGGAGGACGCACAGCTCGTCGATTCGGCATGAACGTGCGAGCCCGCGTTCTCGAGGCGCTGAGCGAGGTCCACGACCCCGAGCTCGACGAGCCGATCACCTCGCTCGGGTTCGTGACCTCCTGCAAGGTGTCGCGCGGCGGAGATGTGGCGATCCTCCTCCGCCTGCCGACGCCGCAATGCGCTCCCAACTTCGCGTACCTGATGGCAGCCGACGCGCGCAACGTCGTGCGCCGGCTGCCGGAGGTCGGCCGGATCGACGTCAGGCTGGAGGACCACTACACCGGCGAGGAGATCAACGCCGCGATCGCTCGTGGCGAAGGCTTCACCGGGGCGTTTCCGGGCGAGACCGACGACGACCAGCTCGGCGCCCTGCGCGAGCTGTTCCAGCGCAAGGCGCTCGTCGCCCGGCAGGCGAGGCTGTGCGAGGCGCTGCTGGCGGATGGCCTGACCCCAGAACAGGTAACCGCCCGGCGCGTGGCGGATCTGCCCGACGACTCAGGCGCCCGCCGGTGCCTGGAGCTGCGCGATCAGCTCGGAATCGGCCGCGAACCCGATGCGCCGGCGTTCGTCGCACCCAACGGAGAGCCACTGGCGGCCGACGAGCTAACCCTCTGGCTGCAGAAGGCGCGGCTCGTGCGGACGAGCCTGGACGTGAACGGCAGCATCTGCCGGTCTCTGCTGGAAATCCGCTCCCGGCGGGGAGCCGAGCTCGAGGAGGTTGGAGCATGAAGGCCGCGCGGCTGCACGCCTACCACGACCCGTTGGCCCTGGACGAGGTCGACGAGCCGCGGGCTGCGGGTCCGCTCGACGTCGTCGTGCGCATCGGCGCCGCCGGCCTCTGCCGGACCGACCTCCACATCCAGGAGGGGCAGTGGGCCGAGAAGTCCGGCGTGACGCTCCCCTACACGCTAGGCCACGAGAACGCCGGCTGGATCCACGAGGTCGGCTCGGGGGTGACGAACGTCGAGGTCGGCGACACGGTGATCGTGCACCCCTTCATCACCTGCGGGCTCTGCGCCTCCTGCCGCCGCGGCGACGACATGCACTGCGCCAACGGGCGCTTCCCGGGAATCAGCGAAGACGGCGGGTTTGCCGACTTCCTGCTGACGAGCGCCCGGTCGGTGATCAAGCTCGACCCGTCTTTGGAGCCGAAGGACATCGCCGCGCTCGCCGACGCCGGCCTGACCGCGATCCACGCAGTCAAGAAGACGCTGCCCGTGCTCTCCCCGGGGACGCGCGCGGTCGTGATCGGCGCGGGCGGTCTCGGCCACATCGGGATCCAGTGCCTGGCGGCGATGACGCCGGCCGAAATCATCGTCGTCGATCCCTCCGAGCCGGCGCTCGCGCTTGCGCGCGAGATCGGTGCCAACCACACCGTCAAAGTAGACGGCTCGCATGTCGACAAGGTTCGGGAGCTCACCGACGGGCTGGGCGCCGAGGTGATCCTCGACTTCGTCGGCGAGAAGGGCGCGGTCGAGGACGGGATCGCAATGATCCAGGATGGAGGCTTCTACTACGTGATCGGCTACGGACAGAACCTCGTCGTCCCGACGATCGACATCATCTCCCGCGAGATCTCGTTCATCGGCAACCTCGTCGGCACCTACGCCGACCTCGACGAGCTGATGACGCTGACCGCCCAGGGCAAGGTTCGCCTGCACACGAGCACTTATCCGCTCGACGCGGTCAACGACGCGATGGCCGACCTCGACGGAGGGCGGCTGCAGGGACGCGGCATCCTCGTGCCGGCGTCGGCCGCCTAGGAACGAAGCCGACCTACGCGTCGGGAGCGCCGAGGCTTGCCGAGATCTCCTCGATCGCCGCGCGCTCCAAGCGCCTGTAGTCCTCGACCTCCTCCGGGGTCGCCTTTCGCCGGAGCACTTCGACCGCATCGCGCAAGTGCTGCAGCCCGCCCTGCTGGAGCTCCTCGACCGAGTGGTAGCGCGTGTGGTCGCGCTCCGGCTTCGCTGCGACGATCTCGTCCAGCAGCTCGCTGTCACCGTGCTGTTGTCGCGCCTCGACGTAGGCCCTCCCGATCGCAAACGACTCGCGGAAGGTGCCGCCGCGTTGGGCGGTGACGACGATCATGCCTGCGCTCGGTGGCCCCTCGAGGATCAGCTCCCACTCGTCCTGCGTGAAGTCGGCCTTGCCCGTCATCGGCTGTCTCCTTTCACTTGCTCCTCACCGGCGGAATTCCGCGCGAGGTCAGCCAGTTCGTGACGTAGTCGATCCATGACGGCAGCGACTTGTGAACCATGAACAAGTGCGCGGTGTTGGGCACGATCCACTGGGTCACGTCGCAGCCGCAGTGGTCCTTGTAGTACTGGTAGTCGGTATTCGCGACTGACGGCGGGTCGGTGCTGTCGTGGTCACCGGAGGTGAGCAACACTGGGATCGCGGGCCCGATCTGGTCGATGTAAAAGTCGTTCTCGGCGTACTTCTCTCCGAGATCGGCGATCTCTCCCCAGGGCGAGAGCAGGAAGGGCGGCGCGCACGCGATGTCGACCACGTACTGCACGACGCCTGGCGGATACGTGTTGAAGTCCTCGCAGTTCTGAGTCGTCTGGAAGAACTGAAAGTAGTCAGGGTGGTCGGGGCTGGTGGTGAAGCCGCCTCCCTGGGAGCTGCCGAGCGGCGAGTTCGGCGGCGAGATCGAGCCGGAGATGTCGGTCTGGACCATGGCCGCAACATCGTGGTACTTGCCCGGATATCCGGCGACGATCCACCCGCCGGCGCTATGGCCGATGATGACGACTCGGTCGTTGTGAACCGTGCTCGGCTGCTGCGCCCCGGAGCAGTCGGTGCCGCTCGTTGTTGTGTAGGCGCCGCTCTTGACCTCGCCGACGACGTCGTGCAACTCGTCCCGGTGCGCCGAGGTCGTCAGCGTGTAGCCGCCGCCCGGATGGTCGTAATAGCTGCTCGCGGCGTAGCCGAGGCGGTCGTATGAGTAGACGACGTAGCCCTTCGCGGCCAGAGCGCGCGCGACCGACCAGGTCGGCGAGAAGTCCCAGTTCTCAGTCGACGAGGCGATCCCGTGCACCAGCACGATCGCCGGCGTCTGCGGGCTCAGTCCCCCGTCCGTGAACCGCTGGCCGTACAAGGTGCTCTGCCCGAGCTCCGGATTCGTGACCGTGAAGCAGACCGACTGAACGGTCATGTACTTGTCGAAATGCATCTGCGGGCTGCTCGCGGCTCCGGCCCGCTGTGCGCCTGCCTGAAGAGCGGCGAAGACAGCAAGAACGAATGCTGCGATCAGCGCGACGTAGCGCGAGGTGAACATTTCTGTTGCTCCTTTCATCGGGCGATGCGCCGCGGGCGCAGTCCTTCGTTTTGCGTCAAGTGAGTTGCGGCCAAAGACTTGACATGCCCGCGCCCGCGGATTGCGTAACCCGGCGAACGGTCGCCGTAGAACTGCGGCTAGGAGACTCGGCGCGCCTCGCGCCAGAGCGAGCCCGCGAGGAGGAGACCGATCGCAAGGGGAAGCAGCCACCACGCGTTGACGTCCTCGTGGGTGAGCAGGGACGTCAGCCCGAGCGCAACTGCGACGCCCGCTGCGACGCGCCAGTCGTCGCCGACGACGAAGTTCCACCAGAAGAGAGCGAAGGACCGGATGTAGCTCACGCCGGGGCCTCCATCGGCGCAACGGCGAGCCGCCGGCGGCGGAGCACACGCACGAACATGAACGAGGCTGCGCCAAGGAACGCGAGCACGCCGAGCAGCGAGAGCTCGTCCCCGGGCCAGTCGACACCGGCGCCCTCGGCACCCCAGAAGCAGCCGAAGGTCGTCAGCAGCAGGCCGACGACGAACTTGATCGTGTTCTCGGGAACGCGCTCGAGCGGACCGCGCGCCAAGACGCCGGCGCCGATCACGAGCACGAACGCGGCGGCCGCGCCGGCCGAGGCAAGTCCAATCCGGCCCTGGGCGCTTCCGAACGAGATCACGATGAAGACGACCTCGAGCCCTTCGAGCAGGACGCCCTTGAAGGCGACGGTGAACGAGTACCAGTCGAGCCCGGCCCTCTCCTCACGGCGGGCCGCCGCGGCCTGCTCGCGCTGCCGCCGGAAGGCCGCGTCCTCGTCCTTGTGCGACACGAATCCGCTCGAGCGGAGGATCGCCTTTCGCAGCCACTGCAGCCCGAAGGCAAGGAGGAGCGCGCCGACCACCAGCCGCAGCGTCCCGATCGGCACGACGCGCAGTGCAGGCCCGAGCGCGGCGACGAGCGTCGCGAGCACGACCGTCGCGGCCCCGACGCCGATCAGCGTCGAACGCCAGCCGCGGACGATGCCGACGCCGAGAACGATCGTCAGCGCCTCGACCATCTCGACGGCACTGGCGAGGAAGGCGCCGACGATCAGGAGGACGGTGCTGGTGCTCACGCAGCCCATCGTGACTGTTCAGATAGGCGTCTGCTGGACGACCGCAGCGCGACGGTTCATCATCGCCGGATGAGCACGCCGCAGAGTGGAATCTTCGCCCTTGGCACTTCGTCGCACGCCTACCTCGAGTTCGACGCTCGGAACCCTGACGCCCCGCAATAGCTGGTGGGCACGGTCGCCGCGCTGCGCGAGCCGCGAACGACGATGGGCGGCGTCAACCTCGTTGTGGGCTTCCGCCCCGAGCTCTGGAGCCGCATCGTCCCCGAGGAAACCCCCGTCGGGCTCACGGGCTTCAACCGCGACCTGGTCGGTCCCGACGGCTACACGATGCCAGCGACCCAGCACGACGTCGTGCTCTGGCTCTCCGGCAGCGCATACGACGTCGTCTTCGACATGGCCCGCGAAGCGATCGCCGCGCTCGAGGCATCCGGATCGGTGGCGGAAGAGTCATCCAGCTGGCCCTACCGTCATGACCGGGACCTGACCGGCTTCATCGACGGAACCGAGAACCCGAGCCTGATCGAAGCGCCGGAGTTCGCCCTGATACCCGAGGGAGCTCCCGGCGTGGGCGGCACGATCCTGCTTGTGCAGAAATGGAGCCACGACGCGAGCGCGTGGGAGGCGCTGCCTGTCGCCCGCCAGGAGCAGGTGATCGGGCGCTCGAAGGACGAGAGCGTCGAACTCGACGCCAAGCCGGCCGAGTCCCACGTCGCCCGCACCGATCAGGACGAGTTCGGGAAGATCTTCCGCCGCAACATGCCCTACGGCACCGTGACCGACCACGGGACGATGTTCGTCGGCTTCTCCGCCCAGCAGCGGCCGCTGACTGCGATGCTCGAGAACATGGCCGGGCTGACCGACGGCATTCGAGACGAGCTGACCGTCTACACGACGCCCGTGACCGGCGCGTACTACTTCGTCCCCTCGACGCAGAGCCTACGCCGCTGGGGCGCCATCTAGCTCCAGTCCTCCGGCCGGCTCCCGACTTCCGAGACCGGGTTCGGTCAGACCTGGCGCTTCAGACCCGGTGTCCGACACCTGGTTGTAGCGGCCGCGGAGCCTAAAGCCCTGGCTCCCCGGCTTCAGTCGATCCGAAGCAGCGAGCGGTTCCGGCCGAGCACTTCGAGCACGGTGCTCACGTCCTCGGCGGTGTTGTAACAGTGAGCCGAGATCCGGAGGTTGTCGTCACGCGAGGAGGTGACGACGCCGCCCTCGGCAAGTGCGGCGACGAGGCGATCGACGTCGGTCGAGGCGACGCAGACCAGGGCGCCCCGATGTTCGGGTGCACGCGGCGTGACCACCCGGGCGCCGAGCTCGTCGAGCCCGGCGAAGAGCAGCGCGTTCAGCTCGCGAACGTGGGCCTCGGTCTCCTCGATCCCGATCTCCTGCATCAGCTCGATCCCGGCGATGCCTGCGTAGATGGCCGGAATCGGCGGCGTTCCCGCCTCGAAGCGGCGGGCGGTCGGCGCCGGCGAATAGTCGTGGATGTCCATCTCGAAGATGTTGCGGTCGGCAAACCAACCCGTCGCGGTCGGCTCGATCCGATCGACGAGGTCGCGGCGACAGTAGAAAAAGCCCAGCCCGGCCGAGCCCAGCAGGTACTTGAGCACGCCGGCGGCGAGGAAGTCGCAGGCGAGCGCCCTGACATCGACCGGGATCGAGCCGACGGACTGGTACGCGTCCAGCAGGACGAGCGCCCCGCGCTCGTGTGCAAGCTCGATCACCCCGGCGACGTCGACCCTGCTCCCGTTGCGGAAGCAGACGTGCGTGATCGCGACGAGCGCCGTCGCCTCGTCGATCGCTGCGTCGAAGCGCTCGAGCGGGATCGTCCCGTCGGACTCGGCAGGAACGTGGACGACGCGGGCGCCACGGCGCTCCTGCGCGTGCCAGATCTGACCGATCGTCGGGAACTCGAAATCGCTGAGGACGACCTTGTCGCGACCGCTCTCGAAGCCGAGCCCGCTCGCGAGGGCGCTGACGCCGGCCGACACGGATGTCGTCACCGCAACCTCGTCCTCGGATGCATTGATCAACCCCGCGACGCTCGTTCTGGCGGCCTCGAGCTGCTCGACCCAGTACTCCCACGGAGCGCCGTGCTCGTCCCAGTCGGCCAGGTAGCGCGCGTAGGCCTCTCGTACGGAGTCGGAAAGCGCGCCTTGCGAACAGCTGTTGATGTAGACGAGCCGGTCGAAGATCGGAAAGCGGTGCCGGATCCGCGCCGGCAGCGCGTCGACGCTAACGGCCAAGGTAGGCCTTCCGGAGGTCCTCGTCCTTGATCAGCGACGAGGCCGCGCCCGAGAGCACGATCCGGCCCGTCTGGAGGACGTAGCCGCGGTCGGCGATCGACAGGGAAACGTTCGCGTTCTGCTCGACGACCAGAATCGCGACGCCTGACTCGTGAACCTCCTTGATGATCTCGAAGTTCCGCTCGACGAGGATCGGCGCCAGCCCCATCGAGGGCTCGTCCATCAGCAGCAACTTCGGCCGCGACATCAGCGCTCGGCCCATCGCGGCCATCTGCTGCTCACCGCCCGAGAGCGTCCCGGCGAGCTGTCGGCGCCGCTCGTAGAGCAGCGGGAAGAGCGAGTAGACCCGCTCGAAGTCCTCCTTCGTCCCCCCTCCGTGGAGGTAGGCGCCCATCTCCAGGTTCTCCTTGACGGACATCGGCCCGAACAGGCGGCGGTTCTCGGGCACGATCGCCATACCCCTGCCGATCCGGTAGCTAGTCGGACGCCCGTTCACCTCTTCGCCGGCAAACTCGACGGCGCCGCGACGGGGACGGACCATCCCGATAATCGTCTTCAAGGTCGTCGACTTGCCGGACGCGTTCCCACCCAGCAGGCAGACGAGCTCTCCTTCGTTCACTTCCAGCGAGACGCGCTGCAGGATGTGGATCTGCCCGTAGTAGGTGTCGACGTTGTCGAGCCGGAGCAGCATCAGACGGCTTCTTCGGTCTCTGCCCGGACACCTAGGTACGCCTCGATCACGAGCGGGTGGGTCGCAACATCGTCGAACAAGCCTTCCGCGATCTTGATGCCGTGGTCGAGCGCGATCACCCGGTCGGAGATCCCCTCGACGACGTGCATGTCGTGTTCGATCACGAGGATCGAGTACCCCGCATCGTCGCGCAGCTTGCCGATCAGCTCAGTGATCTCGTGCGTCTCGTGCGGGTTCATCCCCGCAGCGGGCTCGTCGAGCAGAAGCAGCCGCGCATTGGTCGCCATCGCGCGGGCGATCTCGAGTCGCCGCCGGTTCGCATACGAGAGGCTGTAGGCGGGCTGGCCGTGCCGGTACCCGGCGAGCCGC
Organism: Actinomycetota bacterium; assembly: GCA_005883955.1. Classification (GTDB taxonomy): domain Bacteria; phylum Actinomycetota; class Thermoleophilia; order Gaiellales; family Gaiellaceae; genus 13-2-20CM-68-14. The sequence continues at coordinate 14,531 of VAXH01000109.1, forward strand.
TGGCCGAAGAACCCGAGCTTCTCCTCGGCCAGCTTCCGAATTTGCTTCTCCTCCTTCCGCGAGCGCGGCAGCTGCAGCATCGCCTCGAGCAGGGTCGACTTCGTCTGCCCGTACTCGGCGGCCATGACGTTCTCCATCACCGTCATGTTCAGGAAGAGCCGGAGCGTCTGGAACGTCCGGGCGATGCCTCTGTTCGTGATCCTGTGCGGGGCGAGGCCGGAAATCTTGTCGCCCTCGAAGACGATCTCGCCGGAGTCGACGTGGAAGATCCCGGTGATCAGGTTGAAGACGGTCGTCTTGCCGGCGCCGTTCGGCCCGATCACGCTGACGATCTCGCCTTCGTCGACATGAAGGCTCAGGTGGTCGATCACCTGTAGACCGCCGAAGGCCTTCGAGACGTCGCGGAGCTCGAGCAGCGCCACTGTCAGACGATCTCCACGCGTGAGGTGCCGAAGATCCCGGCTGGGCGGACGTTCATGATCACGACGAGCAGCGTCCCCAGCATGATCAGCCGCGTCGCGCCTGAGACCTGCTCGACCAGCTTGTTCTCCCAGACGAAGGCCGCCAGGTAGAGGGTGGGAATCAAGGCCAGAGCGCGCCACCAGTCGCGCAGCAACGTCAACACGAGGGCCGCGACGATCAGGGCGAAGTACGCCCAGCCGGCGATGCTGCTCGTGTGACTCGGGAGCAGCACCCAGTGCTCGAGCCCCCTCCCGAGCGGCCCGCCGCCGGAGATGTGGCCGGCCGTCCCGCGCGACCAGACGGCACTCGCGATCCCGTGGACGGCGAACCCGAAGGCGACCGTGCCCAGCAGCACGAGCAGTGGCTTGTACCAGGGCCGCATCGCGAGGAAGAGCGCGAGCAGGAGCACGCCGTAGAAGAGAAAGCGCGCGTTCGCCGACGAGCGGAGCAGCTCGGGAGCGCCGTTGACGACGAGCGCGCCGATCACGACCCCGCCGATGCT
>VAXH01000046.1 GCA_005883955.1 Actinomycetota bacterium
GACCTGCTTGAAGGTCTTCGTCGGCTGCAGGTTGACCGCCACGATCTCGTCGCCGGGGCGCAGCCCTGCGTGCGCCGCGGGCGACTTGGGCGAGACCTTCTCGACGCGGCGCGAGGCGCCGTCCGGGATCCCGAGCATATAGACGACCGCGAGCAGGACAATCGCGAAGACGACGTTCGTCAGCGGGCCGGCCGCGATCACGAGGACGCGCTTCCAGGTCCGCTGACGCCAATACGCCTCGGGACCGAGAGCGTCGGCGAGCTCCTCCCGGCCGCGGCGAGCCGCTCGCGCCGGGACCGGAGGCAGCTGCGCTCGCTCCAAAGCCTCGTCCAGACTCGCCAGGGCGGTACGCGCCTCGGCGAAGTCTCCCTCCGCGACCAGGCGCTTCAGGCGCTCGACCGGGCCGACGAGCGAGGGGTCGTGGAGCAACGCCGGCCCGAAACTCGCGTCCAGGTCGGTCGGCGCCGGCCTGTGCATCCCGGGGATCTTCACGTAGCCCCCGAGCGGGATTGCGCCGATCCCGTACTCGATCCCTTTCCGCGTGGTCTTGATGATCGGTGGCGGAAAGCCCACGTAGAAGCGTCTCGGCTTCATGCCGACCGCGCGCGCGGTGAAGAAGTGGCCGGCCTCGTGGATCATCACCAGGAATCCGAGCCCGACGATCGCGATCAGAATGCTCATGCGGCTGAGGCGTCGCTTGCGATGCCGACTAAGAGGTCGGCCGATTCACTCGGCCGACCGCTGAATCCGGCTGTTGGATGGGACTTCGGTGCAAAGCTTGCTCTCCTCATGCGGCTAAGGCGTCGCTTGCGATGCCTACTAAGAGGTCGGCCGACTCACTCGGCCGACCGCTAAATCCGGCTGTTGGATGGGACTTCGGTCCAAAGCTTGCTCTCCTCATGCGGCTGAGGCGTCGCTTGCGATGCCGACTAAGAGGTCGGCCGATTCACTCGGCCGACCGCTGAATCCCAAAGCTTGGTCTCCTCATGCGGCTGAGGCTGTTCTTTCGGCGAGTCGACGCGCCTCGGCGTCCATCTGGTAGAGCTCGTCGAGATCGCGCGCGGGCGCACGGTCCACCGAAGCCAGCGTCTCCTCTACCGTCTCGGCGATCCCGAGGAAAGGAAGACGTCCTTCGAGGAAAGCGGCGACCGCGACCTCATTCGCAGCGTTGAACGCGCACGGATAGGGGCCGCCCCGTTCGCCGGCGCGCCGGGCCAGTGCCAGCAGAGGAAAAGTCGCCAGGTCGGGCGGCTCGAACTCGAGCGTCAAGCCGCACGAGAGATCGAGCGGCGGCACGGGCGTCTCCGAGCGCACAGGGTAGGTCAACGCGAAAGAGATCGGCACACGCATGTCGGGATAGCCGAGGTGCGCGAGCGCGGCGCCGTCGCGGAAGCGCACGAGCGCGTGAACCGTGGATGTCGGGTGGATCACGACCTCGATCCGGTCGTAATCGAGTCCGAAGAGGAAATGTGCCTCGATCAGCTCGAGACCCTTGTTGGCAAGCGTTGCCGAGTCGACCGTGATCTTCGGGCCCATGCTCCACGTCGGATGCGCAAGCGCCTCCGCCGGCGTCACGTCGGCCAACTCCTCCCGGCTTCGCCCGCGGAACGGGCCGCCGGAGGCCGTCAGCACCAGCGAGTGCACGGTGTCGGCTTCGTGGCCATCGAGACACTGGTAAGCGGCCGAGTGCTCGCTGTCGACGGGCAGGAGCCGCCCTCCCCCACGCCGCCGGGCGGCCGTCGCCAGATCGCCAGCCGCCACGAGACTTTCCTTGTTCGCCAACGCCAGGTCGATCCCTCGCTCGAGCGCCCACAGGGTCGCCGGTAGCCCAGCGAAGCCGACTACCGCATTCAGGACGTTGTCCGGCTGGGAGCGCTCGAGCAGCTCGGTCAGATCGCCGCCGACCTGCGTCAGGGGCGCCAAATCGTCGATCGGCTGCGAGCCCGAGGCTGCTGCGACGAGGTCGAGCTCCGGGTGGGCCCGGATGATCTCCAGCGCCTGTCGCCCGATCGACCCGGTGGCCCCGAGGAGGGCGATTCGCTTCATTGCGTCAGAGTGTACGAGCCGTCGCGCGCGCCGGTTCGCTGGGCGAACCTCCGGGTGGCTCCGCGCCGGTTACCTCCGCTTGTCCGCTTCGCGGCCGGCTCCGGATTCAAGCCCAGCCAAAGGCGCGAACGAGGTAGTACGAGGCAACCGAGGCGAAGAGAAGCGCGTCGAGGCGATCGAGCATCCCGCCGTGGCCGCCGAGCAGGCGCCCTGAGTCCTTGACGGTCATGTCGCGCTTCAGCGCAGACTCGAACAGGTCGCCGAGCGGAGCCGAGATCGCGATCACGACGCCGAGCGCGAGCGATTCTCCGATCGTCAGGAAGTGCTGATGGTAGAGGGCGAAGAACGGCACCAGGACGGCCACGATCGTGCCCGCAGCCAGGCCCTCCCAGGTCTTGCCCGGCGAGAGCACCGGCGCCATTTTGTGCCGCCCGATCATCAGGCCGACGAAGTAGGCGAAAGCGTCGGCGGCGAAGACAGTCAGCAGCACGGTGAAGACGGCCAACCGGCCATGCTCGGGGATCGAACGCAGCAACACGGTGTGCCCCAGCCCGAGCCCGATCCAGGCGACGCCGAAGACCGTGGTCGCAATCGCCACCGCCAGCGACTGGCGGGTGTCGGAAACACCCTTCAGGACGAACGCGAGCGCGATCGTGCTCAGGAAGCCCGCCGTCATCCACGGGATCCCGCCGAGCTGAGCGCCGAGCAAGGCGAGCGCCGTCCCGGCATAACCTGCCAGCACGAGGGGCCGCAGGGGTCGCGCGATCCGGTAGAGCTCGTGCAGCGCGATCAGCGCCGCAAGGAGCGCGAGCACCCAGAGCCACCAACCGCCTAGGTAGACGAGCCCGAGCACAGCCGGCAGGAGCACGGCGCCGACGACGATCCGCGACCAGAACGAGCTCAACCCCGGCCGCCGAATCTCCGCTCGCGGTTCGCGTACTCGACCAGAGCAGCGCGCAGGTCTTCGTCTCCGAAGTCCGGCCAGGGCTTCTCGACGAAGACGAGTTCCGCGTACGCGAGCTGCCAGAGCAGGAAGTTCGAGATCCGCTGGTCGCCCGCGGTTCGGATCAGCAGGTCCGGATCCGGCAGCTCCGGCTCGTACAGCGCCCTGGCGAAGGTGCCTTCGTCGATCTCCTCGGGCGGTATCCCGGCCTGGACGAGCCGCTTGGCCGCTTCGGCAAGCTCGGCGCGCCCGCCGTAGTCGAAAGCGATCCAGAGATCGAGCCGGTCGTTCGTGCCGGTTCGCGCCTCCAGCTCCGCCATCTTGTCCTGAAGCTCGTCGGGAGCGCGGTCGCGCCGGCCGAGGAAGCGGACTCGCACTCCTTGCTTGGCAAGATCCGGCAGCTCGCGGTCAATCGTCTCGCCGAAGATCTCCATCAGGGAGTCGACCTCGTCGGGCGGCCGTGTCCAGTTTTCGGTCGAGAACCCGTAGACAACGAGCGAGCCGATCCCCAGATCGATCGCCGCCTCGACAGTCCGCCGCAGCGCCCGCGTCCCTTCGCGGTGCCCCTCCGCGACGGGAAGCCCTCGCGACATCGCCCAGCGCCCGTTTCCGTCGAGGATGATCGCGACGCAGCCGACCGGCTCGAAAGCCTCCGCCGTTTGCTTCTGTTTGCGGCGGATGCGAGAGAAGAGTTTCATTCGGTGTCGCGAGCGGAGCGAGGCGAGAAGCCAGCTCCGCGCAAGGCATCGCTTGCGAGTGCCGCTTGAGCGGTCGCGCGATTCACTCGCGCGGCCGTTAAATGAGCGCAGCATTTTTCGCGGCTCAGACTTCGAGGATTTCTTCCTCTTTCCGCCTCAGGAGGTCGTCGATCTTGTGCGTGTGATCGTCGGTGAGCTTCTGCACGCGTTCCTCGGCCCGGTGCTCTTCATCACTGC
>VAXH01000047.1 GCA_005883955.1 Actinomycetota bacterium
CTCCTTGTTCTCCTTGACCTTCACCTCGGTCGTTCGCGAAGAGCCGTCCGGAAGCGAGTACTCGACCGCCCGCGTATCTCCGGGCGCGGCACCGATCAGCGCGCGCTCCACCTCCTCGAGCAGCCTGCCGGACCCGAGTTCGAGCACGAGGTCGCGCTGCGTCTCGCCCCCTTCTTCGACTGCATCGACGACGACGACGTCGCCGGTCTGGGCGGGCCTGCCTTCGACCGGAGCGAGATCGGCGACGCTCTCGCGCAGGACCTCGACCTCTTGATCGACGAGCTCAATCGGGATCTCGGCCTCTGCGTAGGGAACCTCGAGAGTCGTCCAGTCCGCGACCTCGGGCTTCGGCTGCACGTCCACGGTCGCGGTGAAGCTCCATGCATCGTCGTCCGAGGCCGGGAGGTCGTAGTCGTACTGCGGCTGGGCAATCGGACGAATGCGCGTGGTCGCTGCGGCGTTCCAGAACCAGCCGCCGATGTGGCTCTCGACCGCTTCGGTCAGTAGCCGCTCGTCGCCGAGCCGTGCCCGCAGCACCTGCTCCCGGACCTTGCCCGGACGGAAGCCGGGAATCTTGACGCTGCCTGCGAGATCCGAGGTCGCATGCTCGACCGCGTGGCGGATGTCCTCGCGAGGCACATCGACCTTGAGCCGGACCTTGTTGTCGGCAAGCTCTTCGACTTGGACGGCCACCCGTCCATTCAAGCAAAGAGGTTTCGCCTGGCGGCACGAAAGCGCCTGTCCGCGAAGCGAACCAGTCGACGGTAACCAGCCCGGAGCGAGCGTGGAGGTTCCCCAGCTTGTACGGTCGCCGCATCCGAGTTTTCCTGCTCAGCCGCCACGCCGAGTCCGTGCTGAACATTGAGGATCGCGTCAACGGCGACCCCGCCGTGCCGGCGCCTCTGACCGATCACGGCCGTGACGAGGCCTCCCTGCTGGGGCTCCAGATCCGTGCACTGCCGCTCGACGCCTGCCTGCACACGCGCTTCAGCCGGACGCTCGAGACAGCCCAGAGTGCACTGGACGGCCGAAACGTGCCGCTCGTCGAGGAGCCGCTCTTCGACGATGTCCGAGTCGGCGAGCTCGAGGGTTGGCCGATCGGCGACTACCGTGCGTGGAAGCGCGAGCACACGCGCGCCGACCGCTTTCCCGGCGGCGAGAGCCTGGACGAGTCGGCCCGCCGCTACGCCAATGCATATCGCCGGCTGCTAGAACAGCCGTACGAATGCGTGCTCGTTGTCTGCCACGAGATTCCGATCCGCTACGCACTCAATGCCGTCGGCGATTCCAACGACCTCGACGGCCCGGTGCACACGATCCCCAACGCGACGCCGTTCCTCTTCGGCGAGAACGCGCTGGTCAAGGCGGCAGAACGGATCGAAGCACTCGCTCCAGCCTGAGCCCTGCTCTGGAGCGCGAACCCGGATGGCCACAGCCCAGTGCGGGCGAGAGGACTCGAACCTCCAAGGGCTTTCGCCCAACGGGTCCTAAACCCGTCGCGTTTGCCAATTCCGCCACGCCCGCGTGACGCGGTTACAGGGTAGACCCAGTGGGAACGAGCAGGGGATGACCGACGAACAAGATCGAGAGCAGGAGAGCCGAAGGACGACCGAGAACAAGTTCGTCGAGCTGGCGGACGAAGTCGCAGACGAGACTCGGCAGGCTGCCGAGCGGCTCGCGACCGACCCGGTCGTCAACGAAGCTCCTGCCGGGGAAAGCTAGCCGCGCGCCTTCCGCAGCGCGGCCTCGGCTTCGGCGAGCGCACGCTCCGCATCGTCGGAGCGTCTGCGCGCCGCCTGAGCCGACCGGCGGGCCTCTTGCGCCGCTGTCTCGGCCCGCTCAGCATCGCCCTCGGCCTGGACGGCCTCGCGCGCACGCGCACGAGCCTCGCGTTGCGCCTCCTGAACGCGGCGCCGCGCCTCGGAGACACCACCGCGCTTGGACTTCGCGGCTCCGGCGCGCTTCGCCGGCGGCTCTGCCGGACTCATTCCGGCTAGCGCCTCGAAGCCGGGCGGCTCGAGCTCGGCGGTGAGCCGACCGGCGCGGAGCTGAAACCGCGCGCCCTCGTCGAGCGCCGCCGCGTCGAGCGTCTTCGCAATCCGTTCCACAATGGCGTCGCTCGCCGAGCGTCCCTCGTCGGCGAGGATCTCCCGCCCGAGCCGAGCCAGTGCCCGGACAGCCCGCCGTTGCTCGACGAGCCGGTCTTGCAGATCGGAGACGCCCTTTCCGCCGAGTGCGCGCTCCTGCGCCTTGCGCAGCTCTTCGGCGGACCTGAGCAGCGCGCGCAGCTCCCCGGGCTCCCGCCGTGCGAGCTGGTTCGCTGTCCAGACGGGGACGCTCGGCTTGGGGAGCTTCTTGACCTCGGCCGCAGCGTCGGCGCGCCCGGCCTTGCTGAGCCGGCGAGCGAGATCGTTCCTCGCCGCGGTGAACTCCTCGAGCGGGAGCGCGTAGAGCCGGTCGAGCTCGTCCTCGACATCCGGTACGACGCTCAGGTGCTTCTGCTCAGGCAGCCGAGAGCACCTAGCTCAACGCCTCGATCAGCTCGTCCTTCGACATCTTCGAGCGGCCGGGAACCTTCGCCTTGCGGGCGCGCTCGTCGAGCTCCGCCTTCGACAAACCGGACAGGTCGCGCGTCGCGCCGTCGCGCGACGCCCGTGTTCGGCGCCGTCGCCCACGGCGGCCATCGCCCGCCGCCTCGATGCTTGCGCGGAGCGCCTCGAGCAGATCGGGCGGCGCCTCCTCTTCGTCCGGTGCGATTGCGCGGACCTGCTTGCCGGCTCGCTTCGCGCGGATGATCTCGCACAGCGCGTCCCGGTAGGTGTCCTTGTACTCCATCGCGAGCTCTTCCTTCGAGACCTTCGTCTTCGGCGGCTTGATCTCGTCGAGCGGCCTGATTTCGTCGGCGAAGTACAACTGCTCGAGCGTGATCACCCCGTCGCGGACCCGCAGGGCCCCGAGGTACTGGCGGTCACGCAGAACGAACTTCGAGATCCCGGCAAGCTCGGAATCCTCGAGTGCACGCAGCAGCAGGCTGTAGACCTTCTCGCCACCCTTCTCAGGCCCGAGGTAGTAGGTGCGTGCGAAGTAGATCGGGTCGACCTGCTCGTACGGGACAAAGTCCGTGATCTCGATCGTGTGATAGCCCTCGGCGCGCGCCGCCTCGAAGTCCTCGTCCTCCATCAACACGTACTCGCCGGGCTCAAACTCGAACGCCTTGAGGACCTCGTCGTCCGGGACTGGCTTGTCCTCGAGCTTGCAGAGCTTCTGGTAGCCGATCGGGCTCTGGTCGGGTTCGTGGACGAAATGGAAATGCAGCTTGTGCTCGGAGATCGCGCTGTACAGACGCACGGGCACGTTGACGAGTCCAAAGCTGATCGAGCCCGTCCAGATCGCCCTTGGCATCGCTTGTCTTTGCCCTCCGCCCGGGCAGCAAAAACGCGGAGGGCGCGGTAGAACGGCAGCCCGTGAGCGCTCGCACTTACCTGTCCGCTCGTCTGCTCATGCTTGCTCTCGCCCTGGCCTCCGTGCTCGGACTAAGCGCGTCGCAGCTGCCATGCGGGTTTAACGCAACCCCCGAGGTCGGTAATCCGTTGTCTGGAAAACGACGCCGGAAGGAGGTGACCGCACTGGGCATTCTCTGGATCATCCTGATCATCGTTCTTGTGCTCGCGCTGCTCGGCTTCTTCTCGCGCGGCAGGTGGTAGGCCCCCGGCTTCCTTGACCTAGGCCGCCCGGCCCATTGCCGGTCGGCCGCAGGCCAGGCAAGGTGGGTCGGTGGAGTCCGTGCTCAACGGCTTTGACGGCCTGCAGGCCCTGCCCCGTCTGGGTGGCATGGCCAGGCCCGACGGCGTCGCGATCGTCAGCGAGCGCTTCTGGGCCTTCGCGGGGGTCGACGGGACGCTGCGCGAGGGAACGATGCCGGAACCGCGTGAACGCCTCCGGAAGGTTCCACTCGTGCGAGGACTCGTCCGCCTCGGGCTCTCGCTGTCTCCGCTCTTCCGCCGCGGAGGCGTCGCCAAGCCGCGTGAACGCCTGCTGCTCGCGGTCGCCGTTGCGACTCCGCTGCTGTTCGCGTTCCTCCCCCACCGTCTTTCGCTGATCTCCGGGCTGGCGCTCACCCTCGGGCTCATCGTCTGGCTTCTTCGCGGCCGGACGCTCGCGCTTCACGGCGCCGAGCACCGCGCGATCGCCGCCGCCGAGGAGCGCCGGCTCGCGGAGACGTGGCGCGGCGAAGCACGCCCGACGCGCTTCGCCGCCAGGTGCGGCACGAACTTCGCGGCGCTCGTCTTCCCAGTCGCGGTCGTCCTCCAGCGCGTCTGGCCGTTCGCGCCGACGGTCTACGCGTCGGCCGCCGTCGTCATCCTCTCGCTCGCGCTGACGATGGAGCTCTGGCTCGCAGTCGAAGGCTCGACTCGCCGCTTCGCGCGTGCGTTCCTCCTCCCCGGCCTGGGCTTGCAAAGGCTGACGACGAGAGAGCCGCGCCTCGAAGAGACTCGTGTCGCGCTCCGCGCGGTGCAGTCGGTTCTTTCGAGAGAGCTTTCAACCTGACGCCGCCGTGGCCGACCTGTGCGGCCGGAGCTCGGCCAGCTTCGCAGCGAAGTGGCCCCGGGAGGGATCGAACCTCCGCACACGGATTCGAAGTCCGTCGCTCTATCCACTGAGCTACGGGGCCTCGGCTTCAGGGTAGACGAGGTTGGGTGGTCTCTCTCGGCGGCCGGCGGCGAGCAGATTGTCCACGAGAACGCGGGTCATAGCCTCCCGCGTCTCCGCGGTCGCGCTGCCGACGTGCGGGGTCAGGACGACGTTCGGCAGCCCGACCAGCTCGCGCGGGACCTCCGGCTCGTGCGCAAAGACGTCCAGGCCGGCTTCGATCCGGCCGGACACGAGCTCGCGCACGAGCGCCTCTTCGTCGACGATCTGGCCGCGCGCGGTGTTGATGAGACAGCCACCGTCGCGAAGAAGAGCCAGCCGCGAGGCATCGAGCAATCCGCGCGTCTCGGTAGTCAACGGAACGTGCAGGCTGATGACGTCGGCCTCGGCGAGCAGTTGGTCGAGCTCGCGCCAGCCCTCCCCGCCCCGCCGGCGGGAATGTTGGAGCACGCCCATTCCGAAAGCCGCGGCGCGGAGCGCCACCGCCTGGCCGATCCGGCCGAAGCCCACGATTCCCAGCGTCGAGCCGCCGACGTCGCGACCGAGGAAGTCGGGATCGGCCCAACCGCCGCGCCACCGGCCCTCGCGAACCGCGAGGTCGCCGACGACGATGCGCCGTCGCACAGCGAGCAGCAAGGCGAGCGCCAGGTCGGCGGTCGCAGCGGTGAGCACGCCGGGGGTATTCGTGACGGCGATGCCGCGCGCGGCGCAGGCGCCAACGTCGATCGAGTCGTAGCCGACGCCGTAGTTCGCGACGATTCTCAGGCTCGGGAACAGGTCGAGTGTCTCGTCGTCGATTCGTTCGCCGACGACGGCGAGCGCATCGATCTCCTCGCGATCCCCGCCCGCGCCTTCCGGTAGCAGGCCGCTTAGATATTCGACATCGCTGAGCTCGTCCCAGGCCGGCCCTAGGAAGCGGCGGGAGGCGAGGATCTTCAAGGCGCGGCTATTCTGTCTCCGCTGCGCGGTGGCGGTAGCTCAGTTGGTA
>VAXH01000110.1 GCA_005883955.1 Actinomycetota bacterium
CGGGTCGGACGGCTGAGATGACGTACTACGAAAACCCCGCCGGCGCGAAAGTCTTCGCAGCGGGCGCGCTCAACTTCGGCGCTTCGGTCGACGATCCGGTCGTCGCACGGCTCCTCGACAACGTCTGGGCGCGATTGAGCCGACCGTAGGTCCGGTCCCCGGTTGCGGGCGACACCTCAGCGAGCGGTCTCGATCAGACTGCGCAGGAGCTCGTCCTCTGCGGCGTAGTCGAATGAGTCCTGCATGTACTCGGCCATGCGCGGCATCAGTTCTTGCCAGGGCAGATTCTTCGTCGCTTCGACGAGCCAGTCGCAGGTCGCCCCGACGGCGCGCTCGTAGGTCGTGACCGGGCGATAACCGACCTCGAAGGCGGCCTCGGTCATGTCGAGCACGACGGGCCTCGGGCTCGACCACGGCGTCTCGCACGGCTCACCCAGTGTCGGCAGCAGCACCTCTGTCCAGTTGTGGCCGAGCGCCGCGGCGATCGCACGCGAGATCTCGAGCAGCGTCGGCGGCCCTGGGTCGCCTGCGTTCAAGACCCGCCTTCCGGGATGCTCGGCTGCGAGCCAGATCAGCTCGGCGAGGTTGTCGGTCGAAATCGGATGAAACCGGCTCCGACCGCGATCGCCGAGAATCACGTGACGCCGCTCGTCCAGGACGCGCTTGACGAAGTACCACTCCCGCACGCTCCCGCCCGGGCCGTAGATGGCACCCGCCCGGATCAACGTCGCCGGCGGGGCATCCTGTCCCAGGAGAACCTGCTCGATCGCCGCCTTCTTGGTCGAGTAGGACGCATCTCCAGGTTCGACCGTCGGCTGAGTGCGTTCGCTGATCGGGATCGGGAAGCGAGGGAACTCGTCGGGCGCCTTCGCCTCGTCGAACGTTCGCCCTTCGTGGTCGGTGTAGACGGAGGCCGTCGAGATGACGACGAGAGAGTCGACAAGCTCCTTCAACGCGAGCAGCTGTTGAGCGTGCTCTCGTTCGAAGGCGACGAAGTCGACGAGCACATCCGCCCCGTCGCCGAGCGCCTGCTTCAGAGCGGCCGTGTCAGCACGGTCGACCTGGACGTGCTCGACGACCGGAGGAAGCTCGCGCTCGCCGCGGCTGCCGACAACAACGTCCCACCCCCGCTCCTGGAGCCGCGGGATCAACGCCCGTCCGGTCTGGCCGCTGCCGCCGAGGAGGAAAGCTCGTCGCGCCACCGGCGCGACGATAGCAGCCTGATATCCTGATATCCGCGTGAGCAGCGAGCAGACCTCTCCCCTTTTTGTCCGCCTGCCGACTGCGTCGGCGGAGACGCTCAGCCGCGCTGCATTCGAGCTGAAGACTCCGAAGCGAGAGCTCGTCGCCGATCTCGTCGACCGCTACCTCGGTGCCGAGGATGTGGCCGTCGGCCGCGCTGCATCGCACGTCGCCGGGCCCGACGTGCTCACGGTCGAGCAGCTCGCGGAGCTGCTCCAGCTGGACGATCAGACCGTGCGCTCGCTCGCCGCGAAGGGCGAGCTACCCGGCCGCAAGCTCGGCCGTCACTGGCGCTTCTCCCGCCAGGCCGTGCTCGACTGGCTCGCGACGCCCGAGCGCAAGCGCCGCGCCGCGGGCTTCGAAGGCTAGTACTCGAAGAAGCCTGCGCCGGTCTTGCGGCCGAGGCGGCCCTTCTGCTGGAGCTGGAGCAGCCGCTCAGGCGGGGCCATCCGCTCCTCGCCGAGCTTCTCGTACAACGCCTCGGAAGCATGAATGTGGACGTCGATTCCGACGAGATCGACGAGCGCGCACGGACCGAGCGGCCAGCCGGCGCCGTTCGTCATCGCCTTGTCCAGATCTTCGGGAGCGACGCCTGCCTCGTCGAGCACACGCACGCAGTCATTCAGCAGCGGGATCAGGATCCGGTTGACGATGAAGCCTGGAGTGTCGTTGCACGTGACGGGCTGCTTGCCGGCGCCCTCCGCCCAGTCGTAGGCAGCGCGCACCGCGTCGTCCGCGCTCCTCGGTGCGCGCACGATCTCGACCAGCGGCAAAACAGGCGCCGGGTTGAAGAAATGCATGCCGACGACGCGCTCGGGTCGCTCGGTCGCCTCCGCGATTTCGGCGACCGAAAGGGCGGAGGTGTTGGTGGCGAGAATCGCCTCCGGACGCGTGACCTGGTCGAGCCCGGCGAAGACCTCGCGCTTGAGCGGCAGTTCCTCAAGCACGGCCTCGATCACGAGGTCGCAGTCCGCCAGGTCGGCGAGTTCGGTGGTCAGGGCCAGCCGGCCGATCGCCGCATCCTTCTCTTCTTGGGTCAGCCGCCCCTTCTCGACGCCGCGCGTGAGATAGCGGTCGACGGTCGCCTTTCCACGCTCACCGAGCGCGGCGCTGACCTCGCGCCCGACCGTGTCGTAACCGGCCTGCACGCTCACCTGTGCGATGCCGGCGCCCATCGTGCCGAGGCCGACGACCCCGACCTTCCGGATCTGGTCAGCCATCGCGAAGGTGCGGAACGAGCCCCTCCGACTCGACCACGATCGCGGTGAGGCCGCTGTCGCTGCCCGACTCGTGCTCCTCGCCGGCGTCCCAGTGGATCGCCGTCCCGGCGCTGACCGGAATTCGCTCGCCGTCGGCGCCCTTCGCCCAACCCGCGCCATCGACGACGACGAAGAGCTGGTCGACGGACGCCGGATGCCGGCCCAGCAAGCCGCCGGCGCCGAGCCTGAGGCAGACGACGTGCGCATCGCCGGCGGGAAGGGTCAGCGGGACGGCTGACGCGGCCCGGCTGCCGAACCCGGAAATCGCCAACGACCGATCCGCGCTGAAGTCCAGGACCTTCAAGCGCGCGATCTTGCCAGAACCGCGACGGACGGTCTCCTTCGGATCGCTCACGCCGCGGCCTCGATCAGCTTGCGCGCGGACTCGAACTGCTCGTCGCTGAGACGGATGTGTGAATGGCGCCAGAGGCTCTGCGGGAAGATACCGGCGGCCTCGACCGGAGGTGCGTTGTCCAGATCGGCGACGACAGTCACCGGTCGAATTGGATAGCTCCAGGCCCAGCGGCTGCGCGACGGATCGTTCTCGGGATCGCCGACGACGTCTGCAACGCCGTAGATCGCTTGCCAGACGGCCGCGTAGAGGATCGCACGGTCGCCGACTTGAACGGACGGCCGCTTCGACGATCCCTGCGTCTGAATTCGCGCAGCGTCGACGTGACGATCGAGCGGCTTCTCGCCTCGGCCACGCACGAGCAGCCAATGGGTCACGCCGATCTAGACTAACCCTCATGGCCGTGACCGCCCAGGAGCGCAAACTGTTGATCGGCGGCGAGTGGGTCGATACCGGCGATTGGATCGACGTCGCTTCGCCGTATTCGGGCGAGAGGGTCGGCCGCGTCGCGAAGGCCGGTGCAGAGGAGACGCGCCGTGCGATCGACGCCGCGGAGAACGCGATGGCGGAACCGCTCCCGGCGCACAGACGCGCCGAGATCCTTGTTCGCGTCGCCGGCTTTCTCGGCCGCCGCCACGACGAGGTTGCAAAAAACATTTCGGACGAGGCCGGCAAGCCGATGAAGGCCGCGCGTGTCGAGGCGAGGCGTGCGATGTCCACCTACACGTTCGCGGCCGTCGAGGCCCGGAAGCTCGCCGGGGAGATGGTGCCGATGGACGCCTCCCAGGCCGGCGAAGGCAAGCTCGCCTTCACGCTGCGGCGGCCGATCGGCGTCGTCGGCGCGATCTCGCCGTTCAACTTTCCGCTCAACCTGGTCGCCCACAAGCTCGCACCCGCGCTTGCCGCGGGCTGCGCGGTCGTGCTCAAGCCTGCGAGCCAGACTCCGCTCTCGGCACTGCTGCTCGCCGAGCTCGAGACCGAGGCCGGGCTTCCGCCCGGCTGGGTGAACGTCGTCGTCGGGCCTGCCTCCGAGATCGCGGTTGGAAGCTGGCCGAGCGCGCACCCAAGAAGAAAGTCAACCTCGAGCTCGGCAACGCAACGCCGGTGATCATCGCTGCGGACGCCGACATCGACGCGGCGGCCGGGGCGATGGCCGCGAATGCCTTTTCGTTCGCGGGCCAGAGCTGCATTTCGGTGCAGCGGATCTACATCGAGTCGCCGGCGTACGACCGCTTCGTCGAACAGTTCATCCCCAGGGTCGAAGCGCTGAAGTTGGGCGACCCCGCGGATGAGGAGACCGACGTCGGACCGGTGATCGATGACGACGCGCGCGAGCGCATCCTGGAGTGGATCGAAGAAGCCCGGGCGAGCGGCGCGCGCGTCCTCACAGGCGGAGAGCCCGACGGCGAGCTGATCCGGCCGACGGTGATCGCCGAAGCCGGCCCGGAACTGAAGGTGAGCTGCGAGGAGGTCTTTGGCCCGGTCTGCACGGTCAATTCGGTCGGGTCCGTGGACGAGGCGATCGAGCTCGCCAACGTCACCCGCTACGGCCTCCAGGCCGGGATCTTCACGACCAAGCTCGAAACCGCGCTGCGTGCCGCCCAGGAGCTCGAGTTCGGCGGCGTGATCGTCAACGAGGCGCCGACCTTCCGGGCCGACCAGATGCCCTACGGCGGCGTCAAGGATTCCGGCAACACCCGCGAGGGTCCCGCCTACGCGGTGCGTGAGCTGACGGAAGAGCGGCTCGTCGTCATCGACTTGTAGTTTCGTCTGCCCGGAGCCGGGAAGGAGCCGGACATGCTGGGACTCGCCATCGCACTGCTCTTGATCGGGATCATCGGCCTCTTCTTCTTCACGTATGCCGGCGTGATCGTTGGCGTTATCGGCCTCGTCCTGCTGATCGCCTTCCTCGCCGGCTTCGGCCGCCGGGCAGCCCACCCCACCGACGAGCGGTATCCCGCCAAACCCTCCTAGAAACGCCCGCCTACCTTGCTAAAGTCGGCGCCCGTGCCGCGATTTCCCCTGCCTGGACGCCGTCGGCGGCAGCGCGGCCAGAAGGAGCCTAACGACGGGGCGCCGCAGCGTCCGATTCGCCGCGCGAGCTCACCCGGCGCGCTGCGACGAGAGCGCAGGGCGATTCTGAAGGCCCGGGAGGAGCTGCTCCGGGATCTTGGCGGTCTCGCGATGGAGATGTACCGGCGAGAGCAGTTCCGCGAGGACCTCCTCAGCGAGCACGCGCGCGATATCGCCAATCTCGAGGCACGTCTCCACGAGCTCGACTCGATGCTCGCCGCGGCCGCCGCGGGACGGCGCACGACGGCGAGCCGCTGCGACTGCGGCGCGCCGATCATTTGGGGATCGCACTTCTGCGCGAACTGCGGGCGCCCCGCGGGCGAGGAGGCCGTGGTCACCTGCGCTCAGTGCGGTCACCCGCTGCCGGCGGACGCCGAGTTCTGCCCGAGGTGCGGCAAAGCCGCCGAGCCGCCGGCCAACGGCGACGGCGAGCGCGAGGCGGACGCGACCGTGATCAGACCGGCCGGGGTCGGCGCCGAGGAAGGAAAGCCGAAGCCCGATCGCTGGGAGGAATAAACGGTGACGGTCTCGCCTCCGCGCAACGGCGAACCTGCCGTCGAGGGGCAGCAGAGCGCGGAGGCTATGGGCCGTCCGCTCTGTCCGCGCTGTGGGACACCGCACGAACCGAACCAGGAGTACTGCCTCGAGTGCGGCCTCCGGCTTCCCGTCGAAGCGAGCGGCCTCGTCCCGCGGCTGGGCCGGGCCTGGCGACGGCAACTCGGTTGGTATCCAGGCGATTGGGTCTGGCCGTCGCTGCTGGCGCTGCTGATCGCGGCGCTCGCCGGCATCGGCGCGGCCGCGTTCGTTTCACACGACCAGAAGCGCGCCGGCTACGTCACTGGGACGAGTCCCTTCGAGCCGCCGCCCCCCGCCACGACCGTGCCGCTCCTGCCAGCCACGGTCGCGCCCACGGTCCCAACGCAAACGGGCACGCAACCGACGCCGCCGAAGCAGACCCCCGCGCCGTCGCCGGCCTTGAAGGTTTGGCCCGCAGGCAAGAGCGGCTGGACGGTCGTGCTCGGGTCTCTGCCGACCGCGAACGGTCGCCCGTTCGCGCTTGCGCAAGCGCGGGCGGCAGAGCACAGCGGCCTTCAGGCGGTCGGGATCATCGACTCCTCGCAGTACGCGAGCCTGCACCCCGGCTATTACGTGCTCTTCAGCGGCGTCTACACCTCGTTCGACGACGCGAACACCGCCGCCACGACCGCGCAATCGCGCGGTTATCGGCGTGCCTACCCGAGGCGCATAACCCCTTAGGCGCCGCTTGCGATCCCGACTCAAGGCCGTAGCGGCTTTGCCGCTGCGGCCGTCTAGACCCGCTCATCGGATCGGTCCGGGTCTCGAAACGCCCGCGGCCCCAGGCTTAGCGCGTTTTCTCACAAGAAAACCTCAGCTCGGACTTTGTGACAAGGCCGGAACCGTTTAAGCTGTCACGCGGTCGGAGAAGCTGACCGAGGATTAATCGGTACTTAACAAAGCTTTGCCGGGGGTTAATAGGCTGGACGGGATACTGATTTCTGACGAGCGAATGGTGCAAATCCAGGCCTGTATGTATCAGTACTCCCGGGCGATCTATCGCTCGATCAAGGATCTCGTAGACCCCTACGTCGACCCTGAGACCGGCATCGAGTACCGGCGCCAAGTGCTCGACGCTTGTGAGCAGACGATGGAGCGTCTGGCCACCGATCCGCTCTACTTCGCGAAGCCGGAACGAGCCCTCTTCCAGGACATCCGCCGCTACTTCCCGATCACCGCGCAGGCACAGGTGGCCTGGGCCGTGAGCGAGGGCGTCACCGCCGCATGCGCGTTCATCGAGTCGCAGATCGAGGCCGGCGCTTTCGACGGCGGCATCTCGCGCTGCCGTGCGACCACGCGCAAGGGCAAGCCGTGCCAGCGGACACCGCTGCCGGACCGCGACTACTGCCCGTCGCACCAGCATCTCGAGACGCGCTCCCGCGTAGCAGCTTAGAGACGCGCTTCACCCGGTAGTCTCGCGGGGTCTTGTCCCATGACACCGACAAGCTGATCCGTCAGCTTTCGCTCGTTGCGTTCCTGATGGCGGAGCGGCGTGCCGTGACGGCCCGCGACATCAAGGGAAACGTCGAGGGCTACCAGGAGATGTCGGACGAGGCGTTCGCCCGCCGCTTCTACTCCGACCGGGCCGAGCTGATCGCGCTCGGCGTCCCTCTCCACTCGCAACGAGACGAGTACACGGGCGAGGAGCTGTACACGATGCGCTCCGAGGCCTACTTCCTCCCCCAGCTCGACCTCAAGGACGACGAGCTGGCCGCCTTGCAGACAGCGCTCTACTTGCTCGAAGGCAAGTTCGCCTATGCGGAGCCGCTGCGGCTCGCGCTGCAGAACCTCGCGCTGGGCCGCCCCGGCTTCGCCGAGGCGCCGACTGACACGGCGCTTCGGGTCGAGGTGCTCGATCCGGAGTACTCCGCCGAGCTCGCGGGCCGGCTCGGGAAGCTCGAGGGCGCGATCTCGAAGCAGCGCACGGTCAAGTTCAACTACTGGTCGATCTCCCGCGACTCGGAGGAGGAGCGGGCGCTCAACCCGTACGCGCTCTTCCAGGACAACGGCGCCTGGTACGTGGTCGGACAGGACCTCGTCCGAGCGGACATCCGCACCTTCCGTGTCTCGCGGATCCGCGGCGACATCCGCTTTGCAACCCGCCGCGAACGCGACTTCCGCCTGCCGGCGGAGTTCGACATCGAGCCTTATCGCGACCGCCCGCCGTGGCAGATCGGCGATCTGACCGCCGAGGCCAGGATCGAGGTGGGCGACGACACTGCCTGGTGGGTCGAGCGGACGTACGGCGGGCACGGCCGCGTGGAGGACGGCGTCTTCGTGACCGAGTACTCCAGTCCCGGCCAGCTCGCCTCCTGGATCGTCCGCCAGGACGGTCGCGCGTCGCCCGCCGCGCCGCCTGAGCTGAGGCGCGAGGTTGCCCGCGCCTTGCGGCTCGTCCGTGATCGTCACGACGGGGCGCCTGAGGACCTCGCGGCCGAGGCGAAGCCGCGAGAGCAGGTCGAGCTCGAACGGGTCGCCGGACCGGTCGCTCCGGAGCGGTTCGCGGTACTCCAGGCCCTGCTCGCGTATCTGCTCGATCGCTGCGGCGAGAGCAACGAGGCGATCGTCGAGGCCTCCGACCTGACCGACCGCTTCCACATCCCGCCCGACGAGCTCGAGGAGCACCTGTCTCTGCTCAACCTCGTCAACTTCGGCGGCGGCTGCTACGCGATCTATGCGGAGTTGGCGGACGGGAACGTGCGGGTGGACAAGGAGCTGTTCGGCGACACGTTCCGCGCTCCGCCTCGGCTGACGCCGCTCGAGGCGCGCGCGATCCGGCTCGCGCTGGAGTTCGTCGGGCCGATGATCGCCGCCGACGCGCGGACGCCGCTCGACCGCGTGCGTAAGAAGCTCGAAGAGACATTCGGCGAGTTCGATCTGGCGCAGACGCCCCAGCCGCACATCGGCGAGGACGAAGAGGGTCTCGTCGCGACACTGACGCAGGGAATCCGCGAGCGCCGCCTGATCGAGCTCGACTATCTCAAGGAGGGCGAGGAGTCGACCTCTGAGCACCTGGTCGAGCCCTACTCGATGGAGCGGCGCCTCCCCTACTGGTACGTGCACACCTGGGACCGAACCCGCGACGGTGAGCGCTCGTTTCGGCTCGACCGGATGCGGAGCGCGCGGATGCTGGCCGAAGAGTTCGAGCCCCGCGAAGGGTTCGAGCCCCGCGGTCTGCGCGACGCCAGGCCGGTACAGATCTGGTACTCGCCCGAAGTCGCACGGTGGCGGCTCGAGCGCGGGACGGCGAGGCTCCTGAAAGACGGCTCGGCGATCGAAGAGGTCGCCGTCGGCGGCGAGGATTGGCTGATCGGCGAGATCCTCTCGTTCCGCGGCGAGGCGGTGGTGCGCGAGCCGCAGGAGCTGCGCACGCGGATCGCCGACCGGGCGCGGAAGCTGCAGGCCGAGCTCGGCCTGACGCGCGTCCGTGTCCCGTCAGCCCGCTGAGTCGAGCGGAAGGCTCAACGTGAACGTCGCGCCGAGATCTGGCGCCGACGAGACCTCGAGAACGCCGCCGTGCGCCTCCGTGATCGAGCGCGCGATGAAGAGGCCGAGGCCGGTGCCGGGCTTTCCGGGCGAACCGGCGGCGTGTCCGCGGCCGAACTTCTCGAAGATGACACGCTGCTGTTCGGCGGGAACGCCCGGCCCGCGGTCGGACACCTCGATCAGCACGCGCGAATCCTGCTGGTAGGCATCGACCCTGACCTCCTCGCCGGCCGGCGAGAACTTGACCGCATTGTCGAGCAGATTCGTCAACACCTGCTGCAGCCGGTCGCGGTCGCCGCGCACCGAAGGAAGCTCGCCGTGCACATGCGCGACCACGCTGACCTCGTCCTGCGCCAGCGACATGCCGGCGACGGAATCCCGGACGAGCGCACCGAGGTCGACGTCGCCGAAACGGTAGGTGAAGGTGCCGGCGTCGATTCGGGAGGTGTCGAGCACGTCGCCGACGAGCGCAGCGAGCCGCTCGGTCTCGCTGCCGATCAAGGCGAGGAAGGACTCTCGCTGGTCGGGGGTGAGCTCTCGCCAGCGCTGGCGTAGCGTCTGCGCGGAGCCGACGACCGACGCCATCGGTGCACGCAGCTCGTGCGAGACGAGCGAGACGAAGTCGGCGCGAAGGGCGGACAGCCGCCGGAGCTCCTCTACGGTGCTGCGCTCGGCCTCGTAGGCGCGAATGTTCTGGACCGCGCTTGCGACCAGTCGGCCGAGCAGTCCCACGAGCTCGACCTCCTGGGTATTGAAAGATCTCGCCTCGCGGCGGACGAGCGAGATCATCCCGAAGGCTCTGGGCCCGCGTAGGAGTGGTGCTGCGATCCGGCAGAGGAGCCCGAGCTCGCCGAATTCGCGTTCCTCGGCGTAGCGCGTATCGGTCATGTCCTCTCGGTAGACCGGCTGGCCGGTGCGGAGGATCTCGGCGAGTAGCGTCTGGCCGACCGGCTGGCGCGAGCCGCGGGAGAAGACCACCTCGGCGCCGACTCCGGCCACTGCCATTACCTGCGCCGTTCCCGCCTCCTCGAGCACGATCGCCATCCGGTCGAACGGCACGAAGCCGCGCAGCTCGCGGATGAAGGCCTCGAACGCCTGGTCGAGATCGAGGGATGAACTGAGGGCGCGCGCGCAGCGGGTGGCCGCCTCGAGCACGTCGGCTCGGCGGCCGAGCTCGTCGCGGAGCAGCTCGGCTTCCACGACCTGGGCCTCGGAGGTCTCGGTCTTCCGGCGCAGCCGGTCGACGAGCCAGCCGACGATCATCCCGGTCAGGGTAAGCAGGCCCCAGGGGAAGACGACGTGGTCCGGCTGATAGCCGTGGGGCGGATTGTCGAACCTCGACTCTCGCCACCATTCGGCGATGGCGAGCAG
The DNA here is from genome assembly GCA_005883955.1 of Actinomycetota bacterium. GTDB lineage: Bacteria > Actinomycetota > Thermoleophilia > Gaiellales > Gaiellaceae > 13-2-20CM-68-14. The sequence continues at coordinate 10,360 of VAXH01000110.1, forward strand.
CGGCGCAATCGCGAAGGGCATCAGCAAGCCGCCACGGATCCCATAGCGGACGGCGGCCTCGACGAGCAGGACGAAGAAGAGTTGGTTGACCGGCGACCCGATCTCGTACTGGTAGATCAGGACGAACGCGCCGACGATAACCATGTCGACCGCCAGCCCGAGCGTGGCGATCCAGCGCGGAGCGCGTGCAAAGACCTCTGCCCTGCTGACCAGGAAAAAGCCGGCGCCCGCGACCGCCAGCAGTCCCGTTGTCGCCCAGGCCCAGATCTCGTAGCCCCGGGGGTAGTCCGTGCTCAACAGGCCGACCTCGACGATCGCGAACGGCACGGCGGCGAGGCGCACCCACGCGATCCACCGTTCGGTCTCGCGAAGCCGGTCCACCGTCGGGGTCATCGCGCCGCCACCCGCTCGTTCGCAAGCGCGATGCGCGCGTTTCGCTGCAGGAAGCGCCCGTCGTTCCGCGGCACGTACAGACGGGCGTAGCGGCGGCGAAGCTCAGTGGGCTCGGCCTCGAGCCAGTCGACAAGATCGACGTGCGGCTCCGCGCTTGTGGGGAGCGCCTGCCCGGCGCGCCGCTTCTCGATCCCGCGGTTCCAGGGGCAAACGTCCTGGCAGATGTCGCAGCCATAGACTTGGGCCCCGAAGGCCTCGCGATAGTCCGCGGGCGGGTCGTGGGCCGACTGCGTCCAATACGACAGGCACTTGTTCGCGTCGAGCGTCCCCGGCTCGTCGAGGGCGCCGGTGGGGCACGCTTCGATGCAGAGTGTGCACGAGCCGCAGTCGAGACTCAGCGCCGGCGTCGTCTCCAGCTCCCTGTCGGTGACGAGTGTCCCGAGCACGACCCAGGAGCCGAACCGCCGTGTGATCAGGAGCGTGTTCTTGCCATAGAAACCGACGCCAGAGCGTGCCGCGGCCTCGCGGTCGACATGCTGGTTTTCGTCGACGAGCACGCGGTACTCACCGCCGAGGCGTCTGCCCAGCGCGTCGAGCTTCTCGCGCAGCTCGGCGTAGGCGTCGTACCAGGTATAGCGCGGCAGGCGTCCGTGTCCCGGCAGGCGCTCCGGCTCCTCCGCGTAGTAGCAGAGCGCCGCCGAGACGACGGTGCGTGCGTTCGGCAGCAGCTTCTCGGGATGGCACGAGACCTCGGGCTGCGCCATCGTGAAGCGCATGTCGACGAAAAGGCCGCGGGCGCGCCGGTCGCGGATGTGGCGCTCGGTCTCCTCGTACGGCTCGGCGTGCGCCGCGCCGACGACGTCGATCCCGAGCTCATCCGCGAGATGTCCCAGCTCAGAGGCTGTCATATGGAAGATTGTGCCTTTGTGAAGGCGATCAGGATTCACGAGGACGGCGGGCCGGAGGTGCTGCGCTACGAGGATGCGCCGGATCCTACGCCCGCCGAGGGCGAAGTCCTCGTCCGCCTGCGGGCGGCGGCGCTGAACCGGATCGACCTCTGGATCCGTAGCGGGCAGCCTTCGGTTCCGAAGCCGAGGATTCTGGGCTCCGACGGCGCCGGCGAGCGCGTCGACACCGGCCAGCGGGTCGTGATCAACCCCGGGCTCGACGACGGCCGCCTGATCGTCGGCGAGCACAGCGACGGTACGGACGCAGAGCTGATCGCCGTTCCCGAGGACTACATCGTTCCGATTCCCGGCGAGCTCTCCTTCGAGGAGGCGGCCGCGTTCCCGCTCGTTTTCGAGACGGCCTATCGGATGCTGGTGACGAAGGCGCAGCTCCGCGAGGGCGAGTGGGTCTTGGTCTGGGGGATCGGCGGCGGCGTCGCCACAGCGTCTCTCGCGATCACGAAGGCGCTCGGAGCTCGGGTGCTCGCGACCTCGTCGAGCGACGCGAAGCTCGAGCGGGCCAGCGAGCTCGGCGCCGACGCAGTCGTCAACCACGCGAGCGGCGACGTCTCCGCTGCGGTCAAGGCCGCGACCGGCGGCGGCGTGGACGTCGTCGTCGAGCACGTCGGCGAGGCGACCTGGAAGACCTCGCTCGCAGTTGTCAGGCCGGGCGGCCGCGTGGTCGTCTGCGGCGCCACGAGCGGGGCGAACCCACCGGCGCAGCTCCACCGCGTCTGGTGGAAGCAGCTGACGATCTACGGCTCGACGATGGGCACGCGTCCTGTCATCGACCAGGTCTTCGCGCTCGAGGAAGCGCGCGCCGCCCACGAGCGGATGGAGCGCGGCGACCAGTTCGGGAAGATCGTGCTGCGGATCGGGGACTAGCCCAAACGGCCATGCCTGGGGTCAGACCCCGGACGTGGGCGGAGCCGCCCTGGCCGCCCCGCTTCCGCCGAGTGTCCGGCCTGAGCGCCGCCAGCGGCGCCATCAGCGTCGGAAGGTCGGTCCCGGACTAGACCTTCGAGGGATACCGGCTCGTTCGCACTCCGATATAAAGAACTGCGGGAGGGGAGGAGCGCGGGGCTCCGCCGCATCGCCTCGCGCGTCGCTTCCGATCCAAAGGAGGGCGGTCTGTCACCACAGGGCTACCGCCCTCCTTCAAGTGCCGCACTCCCGTCCTCAACTTGACCCGGAGTACCCGTCGGCCGTCAGAGGGCCTAATTCGGGCTATGCCGGATCCAGCCAGCGTCGCGGGTGTCCTTGTCCCATCCTCTCGCCGTCATCTCGGCAACCGTCATCCAGTCGAAGACGGACTCGCTCGGCGAGTCAAAACATGGGCGTCGAAGAGGCGGTGGCTCGTGAAGTCCTCGCCGCAGCCGGCGCATTCATTCAGTGGATTCAAGTGCTCCCTCCTAGGAGTTAGGCCGAGCGGCCCATTACGCGAGACAACGGGATCACTCGAAAAGGGGACAACAACTGCGTGGCGGCCCGCCGATGGGTTAGGCGAGGAAGCCGTAGATGCTGGGGGCCTCGCCAAGTCACCTTGCTGCTTCCGGACATCAGAGGGTGGGCGGTTTCCGTCGCAGGGCCGCCCCGCCCTCGTCTCTCTCGTCCCGTCATCCGGGTAGGTGGCGCCCGCCCTTCGACGGTTACGCGCGGGCTGTGTTGCTGTCAGCCTGAGCGAGGATGCGTTACCTCCGCACGTGGAAGCCCTGGCGAGCAGCGGCACGATCGGAAGAGGGACAGGGCCTCGTCGAGTACGCCCTCGTGCTCGCGTTGGTTTCGATCGTCGCAATTACTGGACTGATCTCGTTCAGCACGAGCGTCCAGACCTTCCTCGACCAGACCAACAACACGCTTGAAACGGTGCTGAAGACGCACGGTCACTGTGGCCACAAAGCCTGCAAGTGACTCACCATTAGCGGTGTTCCTCGGCGTATTCCTTTACGTCGGCTAGGGCCCATTCGGCCCTAGAACCCGCTATCCAAAGCCAAGAATGAACTTCGCATCGTCGGACATCTTCTCCGGCGACCAGGGTGGATCCCACGTCAGCTCGACCTCGACGTCCTCGACCTCCGGCATCGCGCGCGCGATCTGGTCGATGTTCTCCTGGATCATCGGCCCGACCGGGCAGCCCATCGAGGTCAGCGTGTGGATTACCTTGACCTTCGGGCCCTCGACCTCGACGTCGTAGAGCAGGCCGAGCTCGACGATGTCCATCCCGAGCTCGGGGTCCTCGACCGCACGCAGTGCGTCGACGACTTGTTCCTTCGTCGGCATGAGAATCAGCCTAGCGCTAACCGAGCAGACGCACTTCCTCGCGCCGCTCGCGTGCGAAGAAGTGGATGCCGTCCACGAACCGAACCCAGTTGCAGCGCGTACACATGACGAGCGAGTGCGTGCGCGCAGAGTCGGCCAGGTACCGCACGCCGCGCAGCAGATCGCCGTTCGAGACGCCCGTCGCCACGACGATCACCTCCTGCGGCGCCAGGTCGTCGATCGTGAAGACGCGCTCGACGTCGTCGATGCCGTGCGCGCGGGCGTCCTCGATCTCGGCGCGGCGCGTCGGCCAGAGCTGCGCCTGCAGCTCGCCACCGAGGCAGCGCAAGGCCGCGGCCGCAAGCACCGCCTGCCGCGTCCCGCCGATTCCGATCGCGAGGTGGTCGTTCGTGCCGCGAACGGCGGCGCTGATCGAAGCCGTCACGTCGCCGTCCTGGATCAACTTGATGCGGGCTTGACGCTGCGCCCGAAGGCCTCGGCGATCCCACGGATGTTCTCGGCGACGGGACGGCGCAGGTCAATCGCGTTTCGGGCGAGAGGGCCGACCGCCAGCTTGCGCATGTACATGTCGGGCAGGGTCTGCAACGAGCCGGGCTCGCCGACCGCGATCATCGACATCGCCCCTCCGCCGCCGCGCGCGACCACGCCGCGCCCTTCGAGCGGGTCGAGCGCGAGATCGACAAGCTCGCCACCTGCCCCGACCTGCTGGCCCCGACCGAGCGCCTCGTCTTCGGGCCCACCGATCACCACTTGCCCGTCGATCGGCAGGTGCTCGAGGGCCGACCGCATCGCCTCCGCGGAATCCCGCTCGGCGCCCTCCTGGTCGGCCCGCCCCAGCCAGCGCGCCCCAGCCAGCGCCGCGCGCTCCGTCGCGCGGGCGTAACTCTCACAGAGGCAGTAGCGGTCCAGCGCCGACCCCTCGCGCTGCCGGATCGGGGCAGTCTCGGTCATCCGACCTTCTCGAACTGTTCGGCGCCTGCGGCGTCGCTTGCGATGCCGCGTAAAAGGTCGCCCGATTCACTCGGGCGACCGCTGATCCAGCTACCGCGGCGACGCATCGGCTGCTTGTTGGGTTGCGGCCAAAGTCTCCAACACCAGCTCCATCGCCTGCGCGATCGCCAGCTCGATGTTGCCGTTCTCGATCACCGGCACGCCGGCCTTCTCGGCCCGTCCGACGATGTAGTCCTGGATCTCGCGGATGTCGCCGAGCGAGTCGAGATACCGCTCGAACGGCCGCGCGCTGCCCGAGGCCGAATCGCGCAGCCAGAAGTGGCTGGCGTGCGCCTCGACGTCGTCGATCGCAAGCACGAACTGGACGACGAGGGCTCCTTCGATCTCCGCCGAGACCATCCCGGGGACGAGGTGGACGCCCTCGAGCACCATCGACCAGCCCTCTTGCATGACGCGTTCGATCGCCGCTCGGACTCCGACGAGCACGTTGCGCGTCTGGGCGAGGAATCCGTGCAGGACCCGGTCATCGTCGTCCTCGTCCTGCGACGCGCCCGCCTCGAAGCTCGAGTAGTGGATCGCCGGCATGAAATCCTGCGAGAAGAACGCGCGCATCGTCTGGCGGACGAAGTCCGTGGAGGTCACACGCGTGATCCCCAGCCGGTAGGCGATTTCGGTCGCGACCGTCGACTTGCCGGTGCCGGTCGCGCCGCCGATCAGCAGGACGATCGGCAAGTCGAGATCGTCGAGGCGGCTGAAGAGCCTCAGGCGTCTGATCACCTGAGCCCCCTCGTCTTCCCCCCACATCCCGACGGCCAGCTTCTGCAGCCGCTCGAGCGAGGAGGCGCGGCCTCCCGCGGCGGCAAGGTCGGCCTCGGCCGTCAGCGCAAGTTCGTATGCCTTCTCGGCCGGGACGCCGGTCGCGATCAGCGCGCGCGCGAGCAGGCCCTTCGAGAACGGCAGTCCGTCCTCGCCGCCGAGCGGCAGTGGCTCGCGGTGGCGCCGTTCGCTCACGTTCCGACCGGCTCCACCCGCGCTGCATCGGCAAGCGCCAACGCCTCGGCGTCGAGCTCCGGCTGGCCGGGAAGCTGGACGAGATCATTGGCGGCGAGGGCGATCTCGACGCCGCGCTTGACCCCTGCTTCGGCAACGACGTCGATCCCGGCCGCCTTGATCTCGGTCAGGTAGACGTCCGCGTCGACGGTGGCCAGCTCTCGCAGGAGCGCCGGCCGGTCGGCGAGGTTCCCCGAGACGTGGACGACCTCCGCGCCGTACTCGGCCAAATCAGCGGCCAACCGCTCGTGCGCGGAGGGCGCGGCGGTCGTGAAATACGCGACACGTTTCCCCTCGATCGGCGCGAGCGGCCGCGGCCGGAAGCCGACGGCGACCACCGCGACCTCGGGCTTGACCTCGCGGATCGCCTCCGCGAGCGCCCCGTGGGGGGTCGAGGCATCCGCCATCGTGACGACGACGAGGTCGGCGAGCAGAATGCGGTACGCGTTCAGGTAGCCGGTGACGAGGGCCGGTGGGTCGTAGGTGCTCGTGACGAGCACGCGCTTGCCGGTCGCGACGGGTGGAATGGCCGCGCCGCTGCCGTCGAAGACGACGAAGTCGGCGCCGCGCTGCACCGCCAGGTCAGCCCCGGCCTGGACATTGGAGGTCGCGACGGCGCCGGCCAGCCCGCCGCCGCAGCGCCGGCAGCCGATCGTGACGACGCCGGCGACAGCGGCGATCTCGAGATAGTCCGACGCCGCGTGACTGCCTCCGCGCGAGCGCGCCAGCAGCTCGTCGAGGCTCGGCGGCGACTCGGCCACTTCGAGTACCTCCGGCCCGCCGCGTCCCATCGCAACCGCGACGACGTCTCGGTCCCGCGAGAGGAGCCGCGCGACATGGGCGGAGACAGCGGTCTTGCCGACACGCTTGCCGGTGGCGAACACGGACAGCGACGGCAGCGGAAACGCTTCGAGCTCGGGCGGCTCGAGCCGGAAGTCAGCCCCGGCGTAGGGGATCCCGGCCGCGAGCACCCGGCTGGCGATCCTGAACCGCGCCGCGGGCCCCAGCACGGGCTCGTCGGACAGGTCGAGCACGAGCTCCGGCTCCAGCTCCCGCAGCGCCCCCTCGAGATCGGCGTGGAGCGGGACGCCGTAGTCGGGTTCGCCGCGGAGCTTCTCCGTCCCGCCGGCCATGAACGCGCCGACGAACTCGTACGGCAGCTCGACCAGAGCGTCGCGCACCGTCGAAGGGTAGTGCTCCCCGTCGATCAGGGCCAGCGTCCTCATCGCTGCGAGGTCACCTCGCCCTCGATCCTCGCCGTGTACTTCTCGAACGAGCGCGTCTCGGTCGAGAACTGGATGATCTTCTCCTGCCCGTGGAACGGGTACTTGCGCCAGACGTCGACGTGGTGGTCTGTGATCTCGATTAGGTTGTAACAGGGTCGCGTCTTGCCGCGGAGGCGCTGCGAGGAGACCGTGCCCGCGTTGATCACGAACAGGTCCTCGAGCCGCCAGGCGTAGGGCACGTGCTTGTGGCCCGAGAGGACGATGTCGACGCCGGCATGCTGGAGGCACTCGATCGCATCGCCGGCGTCGTAGACGATGTTGCGCTCACGCCCGGTGCCCGGCACCGGCAGCAGGTGATGGTGCAAGACGAAGATCCGCAGCTCGGCGTCGCCCTCGGCGAACTGTTCCATGATCCAGCCGTAGCGGCCGCGGCCGATCTGGCCGTGGTCGAGGTCGGGCTCGGTCGAGTCGACCGCGACGATGGTGACGTTCTCACGCTGGACGACGCGATTGCGCGCCCCGAACAGCTCCTCGAAGTGGATGTAACCGACGTTGCGGGAGTCGTGGTTGCCCGGGATGACGACCACGCAGTCGCACTCGACCCGGTCGAGATATTCCTTGGCCTGCACGTACTCGTGCTTGAACCCCATCGCGGTCAGGTCGCCCGAGCAGACGACGATGTCGGGCTGCTGGTCGTTGATCTCGTTGATCGCCCGCTCCATCAGCCCTGGGACGAAATGGACCTCGCCGCAGTGGATGTCCGAGATGTGGGCGATCTTCATCGCCGGGAAGTTTAGAGCGGGCCTAGAAGACCCCCTGCACAGGCCAGTAGAGCGCCCCCGCGACGAGCGCCGCCGCCGGGATCGTCAGCACCCACGCGAAGACGATGTTGCCGGCGACGCCCCACCGCACCGCCGAGAGGCGCTTCGTCGCCCCCGCCCCCATCACAGACCCCGAGACGACATGAGTCGTCGAGACCGGATACCCGAAATGCGTGGCGAGGTAAAGCACCGTGCCCCCGGAGACCTGGGCAGCAAAACCGCTCGCCGGCTCCATCGAGAAGATCCGTTGTCCGACCGTGCGCATGATCCGCCAGCCGCCGACGTACGTTCCAGCGCCGATCGCGAGGCCGGCCGAGACGATCACCCACGCCGGAATGTAGAAGTGGTCGATCTTGTGAGCCTCGAAGAGAGCGAGCGCGATCACGCCCATCGTCTTCTGCGCGTCGTTGGCACCGTGTGTGAACGCGACCCACGTCCCAGAGGCGAGCTGCCCGAGCCGAAAGCCGCGGTTGGCGACCCCGGGCGTGACCCAGACGAAGATCCAGTAGATCGCGAGCAGCAGTACGAACGCGCCTACAAACCCGAGCGCGGGCGAGACGAGGGCCGGGAACGCGACCTTGTGCACGACGCCGTGCCACTCGACGCCCTTCGATCCCGACTGGACGAGCGCAGCCCCCATCAGGCCGCCAATCAGTGCATGCGATGAGCTCGAGGGCAGGCCGCGCCACCACGTGAGCAGGTTCCACGCGATCGCGCCGAGCAGCGCCGCCAGCACGGTCTTCTCGGTCGCAAGACCGGTATCGATGATCCCCTTGCCGACTGTTGTCGCGACCGCAGTCGTGACGAAGGCGCCAGCGAGGTTCGCGACCGCGGCGACGAAGACGGCCGTCCGAGGGGACAGCGCGCGCGTCGAGACCGATGTCGCGACGGCATTGGCGGTGTCGTGGAACCCGTTCGTGAAGTCGAAGCCGAGCGCGACGACCACGACGACCCAGAGCAAGATCGAGTTCACTGCACTAGCGGTTCTTGACGAGAATCGCCTCGAGCACGTCAGCCGCGTTTTCAAGCGCGTCGACGGCGTCCTCGAGCCGCTCGTGGATGTCCTTCCACCGAATGATCACGATCGGGTCCTTGACGTTGTTGAAGAGCTCCGCCACGGCGTCTCGGACCAGGCGGTCGCCCTCGTCCTCGAGGCGACGGAGCTCGATCAGCTGCGCCTGCGAGTCCTTGAAGCCCTCCAGCCGCTGGACCGCGGCGTCGAGGTTCCGCGCCGCCTCGTGTATCACCCGCGCCTGCTCGACCGCCTTCTCGGGAACGCGCTCGATGCCATAGGTGCCGAGGTTGTCCGCCGCTTCGTCGACGTGATCGCAGACATCGTCGATCGCACCCGCAAGCCGGTACATGTCGTCGCGGTCGAACGGCGTCACGAAGGTCCGGTTGAGCAGATCGACCACCTCGTGGGTGAGCTCGTCGCCCTCGTGCTCGCGCTCCTTGATTTGCGCGATCAAGCCGCCGTTCTCGGCCGGGAACCGGTCCAGCAGCTCGACGAGAAGACGTGAGATCTCGACCGCGTTCGCGGAGGCCCGCGAGTAGAGGTCGAAGAACTCGCGTTTCTGCGGACTGAGTCGCAGGCGCGCCATCGGTTCGCGGTCGTATACCAGGCCTGCGCGGCATCCGCTCTCGTTGCTAGTTTCGGTCGAGTGGCGGCCGAGCCAGCCCGAAGCGCGGAGACACCACGCTTCGCGAACGACGCGGAGCGCGAATGTGCCCGTCTGCTGGACTTTTACGGAGTTCCGTGGGAGTACGAACCGCGGACGTTCACGCTCGAGGAAGCGGAGGACGGTCGAGTTACCGTGGCCTTCACCCCCGACTTCTACCTGCCGGAGCAGGACCTCTACGTCGAGGTGACGGTGATGAAGCAGGCCCTCGTGACCCGAAAGAACCGCAAGTTGCGCAAACTCCGTGAGCGTTACCCGGACGTCCGGATCAAGCTCTTCTACCGGCGCGACATCGAGCGCCTGGCCCAGCGATTCAGGCTCGACCTCGCCCGCTAGCCGACGACCTGCGCGTCGGCGAGACCTACCTCTCCGCCGAGGAGATCCAGACGCGCGTCGGCGAAATGGGGGCGCAGATCGCCGTCGACTACGCCGGCCTCGACCTCCTGCTCGTCGCGCCGCTCAAGGGCTCTTTGTTCTTCGTCGCCGACCTTTCGCGCGCGATCCCCTCGCTCCACGAGCTTGATTTCGTCGAGCTCGCGGGCTACGGCGGCGCCGTCCCCGGCGGTCACGAGCGGGTGCGGTTGTTGAAGGACCTGAACGAGCCGATCGAAGGCCGGCACGTGCTCGTCGTCGAGGACGTCGTCGACACCGGCCTGACGCTGAACTACCTGCGCAAGCTGCTTGCGCTGCGAGGGCCCGCCTCGCTCGGGATCGCGACCTTGCTCGACCGCCCCTACCGCCGGCTGGTCCACGACCTCCCTGTTCGCTACGTCGGCTTCGTCGTTCCGGACGAGTACTTCGTCGGCTACGAGGCGTACCTAACTCTCGCTAGACTCCGCTCGATGAACGCCACCGCTCGCACGGCGGACGATGCTGGCCGTGTGCTGCGCGGCGAGCGTCGCGGCAGCTTCCGCATCCTCCCCTTCCTCGGCCCCGCGTTCGTCGCCTGCGTGGCCTACATCGATCCCGGCAACTTTGCGACGAACATCGCCGGCGGCTCGAAGTTCGGCTACACGCTGGTCTGGGTGATCGTCGCCGCGAACCTGATGGCGATGCTGATCCAGACGCTCTCGGCGAAGCTCGGGATCGCCACCGGACGGAACCTGCCCGAGGTCTGCCGCGAACACTTCTCCCGGCGGACGTCCTTTGCGCTCTGGATCCAGGCCGAGCTAATCGCCATGGCGACCGATCTCGCGGAATTCCTGGGCGCGGCGCTCGGCTTTCACTTGCTGCTCGGGATCGCACTCTTCCCGGCGGCGGTCCTCACCGGGATCACCGCTTTCCTGATCCTCGGCCTGCAGCGGTTCGGCTTCCGGCCTTTCGAGGCGGTGATCGCGGCGATCGTCGGCATGATCGGCGTCTGCTACCTCGGCGAGCTCTTCTACGCGAAGCCGCCGCTGGGCACCGTCGCCGAGCATGCATTCGTCCCGAAGTTCTCGGGCAGCGAGTCTGTCCTCCTCGCGGTGGGGATCCTCGGCGCGACAGTGATGCCGCACGTGATCTACCTCCATTCGGCACTGCTGCAGGAGCGCGTTCTGCCGAAGTCCGAGGACCAGGCCCGGCGCCTCTATCGGTTCACTCGGATCGATGTCGTGATCGCAATGACGATCGCCGGGCTGATCAACGTGGCGATGCTCGTCGTCGCCGCAAGCACCTTCTTCAAGAGCGGCCTGACAAACGTCGCTTCGCTCGAGACCGCGCACAAGACGCTGGCCGGGCTGCTCGGCGGCAACTCGAGCACCCTCTTCGCTCTGGCGTTGCTCGGCTCGGGCTTGTCGAGCTCGACGGTCGGCACTCTCGCCGGGCAAGTCGTCATGCAAGGCTTCATCCGCCGCCGGATCCCCGTCTGGGTGCGCCGGCTGGTGACGATGCTGCCAGCGCTCGTCGTAATCGGAATTGGCGCCGATCCCTCTCGGACGCTCGTGCTCAGCCAGGTCGTGCTCTCGTTCGGGATCCCGTTCGCGCTGATCCCGCTTGTGATCTTCACCGGCAAGCGCGAGATCATGGGGGCGCTCGTCAACCACCGGGCGACGACGATCGTCGCCACGGTTGTCGCAGGCGTGATCTCGGGCTTGAACGTCTTCCTGCTCTATCAGACCTTCGTCTAGCTGGGACGCAGAGGCTTGCGGTGAACTGTCAAGCCGAAGCGCTGACGGAAATGCACCGGTAGCCGGCGGAGCCGGGCTTGCGCCGGCGGGAGCCGAAGCCCCGGGCTGCGTTGTCGCGGCAAGAAGAAGGGGGCTCACGGGGGAACATGGTTTCCCCCGTGCTTAATGCACCGGCCGCCCCGGGGGAGGCGGCCAGTGCCGTCGGGAGACGTGCAGACGTAAGCACGAGCCTCTCGCCTCTAGCGCTTACGCCTTCTAAACAACAAACGTATGGGCCGAGAATCTGGTTACGGCCGTCGGCTGACTACAGGTAGCCGAGCGGATCGACAGGTGCGCCGTTCACGCGCACCTCGAAGTGGAGATGGGGCCCGAAGCAGTGCCCGGTGCAGCCAACGTAGCCGATCACCTGTCCTTGAGTGACGGTCTGTCCGTTCGAGACGGCGATGCTGGACTGATGCGCGTAGCCCGTCGAGAGGCCGCTGCCGTGGTCGATGAAGACGAGGTTGCCGTACCCGTCCATCCAGCCGGCATAGATCACATTGCCCGAAGCCGCTGCATGGATCGGCGTTCCGTAGCGGACGCCGATGTCGATGCCCGTGTGCATGCGACCCCAGCGCACCCCGAACGGGCTCGTCACCGGGCCGTTGACCGGCCAGATGAATCCGCTCGACGACGGGCTCGTGGACGGCGGGCTGTAGGACGACGCCGACTGGGCCGCCTGGATCTGCGCGCCGAGCGAGGCGCTGACCTGCTCGAGTGCCTGGGCCTCGCCGACCGCTTCGCGCTCGCTCGCCCTGACGCTCTCGAGGCTGACCCGCGTCGTCGAACGGACGGAGACGAGCTCCCGCCGGTTTGAGACCAGCTCGTGGCGAACAGCACGGACCTGCTCAGTTCGGGCCTCGACGGCGCGCGTCTCCGTGGCGACGACCACTCGAAGCTTCCGCGTTCCTTCTCGCGCCTCCCGCGCCGAGGCTTTGGCCCGCCCGACACTCGTGGCGATCCGTTCGTCCGCCGCACCGACCTGGTTGACGTAGTCGAGCCCGTCCACCAGGTCAGAGAGGCTGCTGGCACCGAGGATCACGTCGACCGAGTCGACATCGCCCTGCTCATAGACCTCGACGAGCCGGGCGTTCAGGCGCGCGAGCGCTAGCGAATACTGCCGGCGAAGGAAGAAGTACCGCTTCGTCTCGAGTCGGTAGAGGGCCGTCAACCGGTCGAGCTTGCGCCGGTGCAATGCGAGGTCGTTCTCGAGGGTCGCCAGGCGCGCGGAGACGTCGCCCATCCGTCCTTCGACGCTCTGGATCCGCGAACTGACCGAGTCGATCTGAGCGGAGAGCTGCTGCGCGCGCTGCTCCGCCGCGGCGATGCGAGCGTGCAGCGTCGAAAGCTTCGCGTCGACGGAGTGCTTGCGGCTGTAGACGTCTCCCGCTGCGGGGGCGGCGACGACGGCCGCGAGGACGACCAGCGCCGCCAGCGTTGTACGCCTCATCTGCGGGACTTTCGCGAAGCCTCCGGGCGTCCCTGCACCGGTTTAGCTCAGCTGGGCTGCTCGGGCTGTGGCGGCGAGGGTTCCGGCCCCGGCTCCGGGGACGGCACCGGCATCGGCGGCTCCGAAGGTACCGGCGACGGCTCCGGGACGGTGATGGGCCGCGGCGGCTCGGACGGAGCCGGCATCGGCTCGGGCACTTGCGGTGGCTCGACCACCTCGGTCGGCTGGACCTGGAGCTGCGCGCGCTGGATCCGCTCGTTCGCTGCTGCTGTCACGGTCGTCATCTGCCTCTCCTTCTCGGCGAGCGCCTGTTCGAGCTCGCTCATCCGGTTGCGGCCGGCTTCGACCTCGGCCTCGGCGCCACGGTACACAGCCTCGCCGAGCACTCGCGCGGCCTCGGCCCGTTCGGCGACGAGGTCTGCGAGCTCGCGGCGCAGCCGGAAGAGCTCTATCCGGGCACTCGAGTGGACGCTGACTGCTTCGACCGCGAATCCCGTCCGGGCCCGGATGCTCTCGACGAGATGGCGCCCCACGCGCGCAACGGCATTCTCGGGCAGCCGCCTCGAGGCCGCGACGAAGAGGGCTGAGAAAAGGACCGCGGCGGCCAGCAGGAGAGCCCCGGCGATTGCGTTGCCGGCCACGAAGACGATGATCGCCGCCACGAGCGATGCGACGGCAAGCGCGAACAGCGCGAGCGGCGGCGCGATGCCGAAATAGCGCGGGCTCGCAGCGACTTTGTGCACAGGAACGCTCCCAGTCTCCTCGGGCGGGATCTCCTCGACGGCGGTGACCTCGTTCGCGACCGAGGTGCGGACGCCGCACTCCGGACAGAAGCGTCCGCCCTTTGGCAGCCGGGCGCCGCAGTTCGCGCAGTTAGCCCGGGGCACGGACCTTGCCCTCGGCTTCGGCACCGCGCGACCGAGGCTCGAGCGCACGCAGGGCCTCGGCCGCCCGCCTGCGCAGCGGTCCGACGAGCTCGCGATAGTCCTCGTCGGAGACTTTGCCGGTGCGATGGTCGAACTCCAGCTCCTTCAGGGCCGCCAGCGCACGGTCGCGCTCCTCCGCCAGTTCCAGCCTGCGGCGCTCGAGCTCATCGGGCTCGCCGAGCCGGTCTTCCGCCGCCGTGACCCCGGGCCGCCGGAGGAACGGCAGCGCGACGACGACAACAGCGGCGACAGCAAGGACGACGCCGAGCGAGAGCCAGACGCTCACAGGGCGAATGCTAGTGGCCTGTGACCGAGGTCAGGCTTCGGGTGTCGCCGTAGCGCGCCGCGCGGGTACCCGGTAGCCGTGTTCCTCGCAAAGGCTACCCGGCGAATCTTCGGTCAGGGCGTCGCAATAGCCCTTCCCGTACGCAGCGCGCATGAAGGCCGCGACGACCTCGAGGTTCCAGTCGTCGATCTCGGCCGCCTCACGCCAGAGATCGGCAAGGCGGAGGTCGATATCGAGTTCCAGCAGGTCGATGCGGCTCGGGCGCTTCGGCATGGAAAAAGCGTAGAAAGAAGGTCGGACAGCATCGACGCTCCGCTAGCGTTGGCGGCATGGGAGCGCTCAATTTCGGTCCTGCCCGAGTGCCTTCTCGGGAGAGTCCCGAGGCCGCGATCGAGTTGCTTCAGGAGCGCGGCTACACGGCCTGCGAGATCGACTTCGAAGGCAAGTTCTGGATGGGCTATCCGTGGGCCGAGCGGTTCGGCGAGCTGGCGCGCGACGCCGGCGTCGTCCTTTCCGTCCACGCGCCGATCGCCGGCTTCATGGGTCATGTCGAGCGCGACAAGAAGCAGCGAATGGCCGTCGGAATGCTCGACCACTCGGCCGGAATCGCGAAGTCGGCGGGAGCGGAACTCGTCGTCTTCCATCCGGGCTTCCTGCTCGGCCGCGAGCGTGCGGACGCGATCGACTCGGTCGTGGAGCAGCTCGGCGAGCTCCGCGAGCGGCTCGAGGGCAAGGACCGCGCGGTGCCGTTCGGGGTCGAGATCATGGGCCGCGTCCGCGAGCTAGGGACGGCCGAAGACGTGTTCGCGATCGCGGCTCGCACCGGCTGGGTCCGCCCCGTCCTCGATTTCGCCCACCTGCACGCCGTCACCGACGGCGGGTTCACCGAGATCGAAGCGTTCGTGGAGATCCTCGAGGTCTCAGACGAGGTGCTGGAGCCGGGCGCGCCGTTCCACGTCCATTTCTCGGACATCGCCTACGCGAACCGGAACGAGACGAAGCACCTGTCCTACGGGGAGGGCACCCTTTGCGCCGAGCCGCTCGGTGAGGCACTCGTGCGCTTCGAGCGCCCGGCGACCGTGATCAGCGAGTCGCCCGACGAGGCTTCACATCAGGCGATTCGTGCCTCGTTGGCCGCGACTCTCGTACCCTCGAGCCGTCGGTCGAAGAGGTCGGCCTCGTCGTCACGGCCGCGGTCGCGCAGCAGCTGAACCAGCGCCTGCAGAGTCTCCGTACCGAACGCGCAGTACTCCGTCCGGTCGATGATGTCGACGGCCTCGCGCAGCAGCTTCTCGGCGTCGTCGAAGCGCCCCTGCGCGCTCCGCACGCGTGCGAGGGTGGAGCGAGTCGAAGCCCTCGAGCTCATGTCTTGGGGGCCGACGGTGTCGAGGGCCGCCTCTGCGTAACGCTCCGCTTCGTCAACCTTGCCCTTCTCGAGCAGAACCTCGGCCAGCCGCCGCTGGGCCTCGCAAAGGGTGCCGCGGTCCTCCAGCGGAACAAGGGTCCGAATCGATTCTCGGCTCAGGCGCTCGGCGCGGTCCAGGTCCCCTTGGTGCCAGGCGACGACACCGAGGCGGTAGAGCACGCGGCCGAGCAACGAGGCGACTCCCGCCTCTTCGTACAGGGCGCGGGCCTCCTCGAGCTGACGCTGAGCGTCTTCGTAGTCCTCGCGGTAGCTCGCGAAATCGCCCGAGGAAGCGAGCGCTTGGCCCCGTGCGACGATCGAGCCGCTTTCCTCGGTCAGCTGGAGCGCTCGTGCGTAGAGCGGCGCTGCCAGGTCGTATTCCTTGCGCGCCGTGTGCACACCGGCCAGATCGACCGCGGCGCGGGCTTCGAGATCCTGCCGTCCCGCCTCTTGCGCAAGCGCGAGCTGGTCGCGGGCATAGCGTTCCGAATCCGTCAGGCGCCCGCGCCACCAGGCACCCGTGTTGAGGACGTGGAGCGCATCGAAGCGCGGCTCATAGTCGTTGCCGTCCGCCACGTCGAGGGCGAGCGCGGCTAGACGGCTCGCCTCGTCGACATCGGCGTCCCGGTTGAGCGCGACCTCCGCCAGCGCTGCGAGCGCGCGCGCCTCGCACCAGCGATCCCCTTCCTCGGCGGCCTCCGCACGCACACGCTCCATCTCCTTCGAGACGGCCGGCATGTCGCCGAGCCGCCAGGCCGCCCGCGCCGCCTGGTAGCGGCGCTCCAATGTCGGTTCCAGCTCGAGCGCGCGCAGCAGCTGCTTGCGGGCGGAACGGTGGGCCTCACGCGCGAGCGACCGCCGTCCGGCCGTCTCGAGCGCCTCCGCCGCCTCATGGGCCAGCTCGAGCGGCGGACCCCCGTCGAGCTCGGCGATCAACGCGGCGGCCTGGTCGAGATGGTAGGCGCGGATCTCGAGCAGCTCCTCGCCGGCGCGCTCGCGCAGCCAGCGTGCGAAGCGCTCGTGCAGGTCGGCCCGCGCGGATTTGGAGAGACCCGAGTACGCGACCTCGCGGATCAAGACGTGCTTGAAGCGGTAGGCGGTCTCTCCCGAGATCGACGAGCGCAACTCCGGGACGAGGAACTCGCGCAGCAGCAGGGTGTCGAGCACCGAATCGAGCTCGTCGACCTCGGTTGCAAGTTCCCTGATTGCGCCGCCCCAGAAAGTCCGGCCGATCACCGAGGCGCGCTGGAGCACGGTCTTCTCTTCCGGCGGCAGACGGTCGATACGGGCCGCGATCAGCGCCTGGAGTGTGTCGGGAATCCGCTCGGCGAACTCCGACAGCGGTCGGCCCTCGCAGTCCGCGAGCATGCGAACGGTCTCTTCGACGAAGAGGGGGTTCCCCTCGGTCTTGTCCAGCAGCGCCTCGAGGGTCTCGGCATCGACCGGTCCGTCCGCAGCAAGCGCCGCGACGAGCTGCTCGCTCTCCTCCCGACCCAGCGGTTCGAGCTCGATCGCCGTTGCGCGCA
>VAXH01000122.1 GCA_005883955.1 Actinomycetota bacterium
GAAGAGAGGGCGATGCGCGGGAAGTTCGCTCGACTGGGCCAGTGTTCCCGAATGACTCCTGAAGGCTAGACGGCGCCGGCGTCTACGAAATATGCGTAGCGGTCCAGGTCAAGCGTGATGCCCGTCGCACGTTCAAGCGCGGCGGCCTGTTCTCTATGTACGGGGTAAGAGTCGTACATGTCGTCGGCCTGGCCGAACAACTCTTGAAGCTTCTGTAGCCGGAGACCCGTGATGGGCCACTCTCCCACAAGCGCATCATCGTCGCCATACGCCCGCAGGATCCGCTCGACTTCGGCCACACCCAAAGCGTAGACGGAGGCGATTCGGCGGTCATCACACTGAGGTGGGCCAGTGTTCAGCAAATGTCCCTTGAGCGAAGGGCTTGGACGCCGTTGCTCCGAGCCTTGGTGTCGGGGACAATCCCATCGTGTCGCCGAATGTCGTGCGGTCGGATATCAGGTATGCACGGAGCCACGGCGTCGCTATCGCATATCAGGTCGTCGGCGATGGTGATATCGACCTTGCCTTCGTGCCCGAATTCGGGTCGAACCTGGTCTACGGGTGGGAGCATCCGCCGTGGCGCGATTTCTACGAGCGTCTCGGACGTTCCTTTCGGCTGATCCTGTTCGACAAGCGCAGCACCGGGCTGTCCGACCATGGCGGTCAGTTCGCGACACTCGAGACGCGGATGGAGGATCTACGAGCCGTCCTGGATGCAGTCGGTTCGTCGAGGACGGTGGTCTTTGGAGCGCAGGAGGGATGCGGGATGGCGACCCTCTTCGCAGCTACCTACCCGGAACGAACGAGGGCACTCGCGCTCTTCCATCCGAGGGAGGCACCTCGGCCCGACGACGAGACTTCGCAGGAGCAGCTCCGTCAACTCCGCGAGCGGTGGGGAACGCAGGAGTTCTCGGACGAGCTCCTCCAGTGGGGCTGCCCGACGCTGTATGCCGACGACGACAGCCGACGGTGGTTCGCCAATCACCAACGCGTCAGCATGAATCCGGCGGTTGCCTACGCACTCAATCGAGCGTTCGCAGAGACCGATCTTCGAGAGGTCTTCCCAGCCGTACGCGTGCCGACCCTCGTCCTTTACCGCTCGCTGATGGCGAACGAGGCGCTGAACGTCGCGGCGCGAATTCTCTCGTCGCAAGCAATGCGCGTCTCCGGCGATGACTACTTTGGAATCTTCCTCTCGCTCGACGCCGTCGACGAGATCGAGCGCTTCGTCGCCGGCGAAGAGGCGTTGTACGTCCCCGAGAGCGTTTTGGCCACGATCATGTTCACAGACATCGTCGACTCGACTGACCGCGCAGCCGAGCTCGGTGACCGCGTCTGGCGAGACCTACTCGCCCAGCACAACGCGCTTGTCCGACGAGAGCTCGGGCGTTTCCGAGGTGAGGAGCGCGACACCGCCGGCGATGGCTTCTTCGCCACGTTCGACGGACCCGCGCGCGCCATCCGCTGCGCACAGGCGATCGTGAGCAGCGTCCGCGGCATCGGGCTCGAGGTGCGAACCGGCGTTCATGTCGGCGAATGCGAGCTTCACGAGGGGAAGGTTGCAGGAATTGCGATCAGCGTCGGCGCGCGCGTTGCAGCGGCGGCAGGGGCCGGCGAAGTACTCGTCTCTAGCACCGTCCGCGACCTCGTTGCCGGTTCGGGCATCGAATTCGAAAGCCGAGGCGAGCACGACCTCAAAGGCGTACCTAGAACAATGACGCTCTACACAGCCTTATCCGCGACCTAAGCGTCCACCCGAGCGCCGGGCGTCCGATCGAAAGGATCGCTTGCTTGGGCGAGGGTCCTCTCACCCGGCAAACACTCGCATCGGCCAGTATTCGGAATGACGCCTGAGCCGTGTCGAGCTGGGCGGCCTGCTTGGGGACGCTAAGCGCGCCGCGCGTACTGGACGGCGGCGAATGGCCAGTCTGATTCGAGCCACTCAGTGATGGCGCGCCAGAGCGGGGTGTCTAAGCGCGCGTGGCTCTCCCGCACCCAGGACTGGACGATGGCGGTGTCGTCGCTGTCGCGGAGCGGGTAGATGTAGACGCACCCGATCACGTCACGATCAGCCGGATCAAGCACCGTGTACGTGAACCCCTTCCGGTTG
>VAXH01000111.1 GCA_005883955.1 Actinomycetota bacterium
CCCCGCCCGCGACCATCGCGACGAGCACGAGCAGCCAGAAGAAGAAGCCCGCCAGACGCCGGCCGATGCTCCGGCCTCGCGGCGGCACACGGTAGAGCGCGATCGGGGTCAGGACACCGGGAGGCAG
This sequence comes from Actinomycetota bacterium, assembly GCA_005883955.1. Classification (GTDB taxonomy): domain Bacteria; phylum Actinomycetota; class Thermoleophilia; order Gaiellales; family Gaiellaceae; genus 13-2-20CM-68-14. The sequence continues at coordinate 128 of VAXH01000111.1, forward strand.
CACCGCGTGGCCGTTGCCATTGAGGTCCGCGCCCCGCCCGATTCCTCTTTTCAGCGTGGTTCGCATCAGGGTGGACTCAGGTGAAGCGTGCTAGCGGGCCAGAAATGGGCGTTCATTGCTGGAAGAGGTGCAAATACGCGAAAGCGCCACGAAGGCGCCCACCGCGGCCGCAGGATAGCCAAGACGTCGGCTAGGTTGCCGCGCCTGCAGTCGCCAGCGCCTGCTCGGCGAGCTTCGTTCCTTCGACCATGTTCCTGAGCTTGTCGTACGCCACCTCCCAGCTGCGCGTGCGCAGACCGCAGTCGGGACAAACGTGGATTCGTTCGGGATCGCCGAAGACCTCCGTCGCGTAGAGAATCCGGTCGCGCACGAGCTCGGGCGACTCGACGAAGTCGGTGTGGATATCGAGCACTCCGAGGCCCAGAATCGGCTCGTACGGCAGGTCGCGGAACTTCGAGATCACCTCGTACCCGGGACGGTTGGCACCAGAAGTGCCGAGCTCCCGGCTGTCGTAGTTGGCGAAGCCGACGCAGAACTGCTTGCAGCCGTGCATCTGCTCGATCGCAGGGAAGAACAGGTCGTAGTCGGAGAAGCAGAGGTGGGTCGAGAAGAAGCAGTCGAGCCCCTCGACGCTCTCGTTGAAGCTCTCGACGAAGATGTCGAGCTCGTCCGCCTCGGTCGATGCTCCGGGCTCGTCGATCTGGATCCACTTGGCTCCGAGCTCGATCAACGACTCGAGGTTCGGCCTGATCACGTTGCGCGCCAGGTCGTTCGCGAACTCCCTGCGGGCCGCGAGCTCTTCGCTGCGGCCGTGGCCGGCGCCGATGCGCCCGCTCTGAGGTCCGAAGTGCTCGTCGTACGACCAGACGGCGATCGTGTAGGCGCCGGTGACCGGAATCTTCAGATCGTGGTTTGCGACCGACTGGAGAAACGCGAACTCGTCGTTGTGGTACGGCTCGCGCAGCGAAGGCTCCGCCGTCACAGCCGACTTCGAGTAGTACTTGTTGTCGAAGCTCCGGACGGTGCCGCGGGGCTCGAAGCCGTTCGAGTGCTCGACGGCCCAGGCGTACATCTCCGTCCGCTGCTGTTCGCCGTCGTAGACGACCTCGATCCCGGCGCTCTCAAGCAGCCGCAGCGCGTAGCGGCTCGCCCAACGACCGAGCTCGGCCTTGTCGGGATTGCCCTGCTCAAGGGACTCGACCAGCTCCTCGTAGCCGTCGACCTCCACCTTCCCGCCCCATGTGCGGGCGTGTTCGACGTCGCTTGCCTCCAGCGGCGTGCCGGCGGAGGTCTTGACAAGCCACGGCGGCTTGGCGAGCGAACCTATCTCATGAGTTAGGAGCTTCAATGTTTTCTCCCTCTTCTGACAAGCGAAGCAATGTCACAAACCAGTTCCGCGGAAGATACGTCGGCATTTTGCGCGGCTAAGCGGCGGCCTCCACCGTAGCGATCTTGGCCTTTCCCAGACGCAGCAGCTTCTCGCGCGCGATCCGCTCGGAAACGAACTGGAGGTCGCCGTTGGGGACGAGCGCGACCTGCTCTACCTGCCGCTCGTTGTGCAGGCGGTCCGCAAACAACGCAAGCTCTCGTGGATCCTCCAGCGTCGAGCTGCGGGCATCGATGACACCGGCCAGCAGGAGTTTGTCGAAGCCCTTCGGGACGTCCGAGAGATGTGTGCCGTAGAAGTCGATCCCGATCGCGTCGACCGGCAGCTCGGCGAGGCCCTGCTCGAGCGGCTCGCGCGCGTCGCAGAACGTCAGCTGCAGCGCGAGCCTCGGGCCGCCGGCAAGCGCGCCGAGCGCCTGCTCGAGCTCGCTGACCGAGGTAGCTTCCTCGCGGCCGAAGAACGGCTCCGCGAGGACGACGAGCTCCGCATCCAGCGCGTCGACCAGCGGCTTAAGGACATTCTCGGCAATCGTGTGCGCCGGCACGCCCGTCCCCTGGGAGAGCGCGAACGGCGAGGGCAGCGTCACGAGCCGAGGCCCGGGCAGCGGAGCGACATAGCGCTCGTCAAGCGCCGCCGACAGCTTTGGAGTCGCCGTCGTCGCGTGCGGCGCACGATAGAAGGTGTTCGTATCGAGGAAGCGCGTCAGCGCCCCCGTCTCCACCCCCTCGCTTGCCTCCAGTATCGGCCGGAAGAGGTCCTGCCAGCGCAGCATCCCGTCGGTCAGCAGATCGAGGCCTGCCTCCTGCTGGACGGAGACGAGCTCGGCGAGGTCGCGCTCGACCTGCTCGTCGACGGCCTCCTGCGAGGTACGGCCGCGATCGAGGTCGCGCGTTGCCTGGACAAGGCGCTCCGAGCGCGGGTAGATACCGGGGGCCAGAGCCTGCATCAGGTCCGCCCTGCCGCGGCGAGCTGGTTTTCCGCGGCCTTGATCCGCTGCTCGAGCTGCCAGCGGTCGGCCTCCGATTCGCCCCGCTCGATGCGTTCGAGCTCCGCCTTCGCCTGCTCGAGCTGCTCCTCGGCGGCCGCCGGGTCGATCTCGCGGACGTTGACCGCCGTATCGACGAGCGCGAGAGCGCGGTCCTGCTCGACCGTGAAGAAGCCCGGACCGGTAGCGAATTCCTGCACTTCCTGCGCGTCCCGGTTCGTGTAGACGCGCGTCGAGCCGGCCTTCAAGAGGGCAATCAGCGGCGCGTGCCGCGCGAGAACGCCGATCTCTCCGGCCGCGCCAGGGACGATCACCATCTCGGCCTCGTCGTCGAAGATCGCCCCGTCGGGCGTCGTCAGCGAGATCGAGAACGTGCGGCGGCCGTCAGCCAATGGTCGCTAGGCCGGAACGGCTTCCGGCCTGCTCGCGGGCCTTCGCGACCGCGTCCTCGATCGTGCCGACCATGTAGAAGGCCTGCTCCGGCAACTCGTCGTGCTTGCCGTCGAGGATCTCGATGAAGCCGCGAATCGTGTCCTCGAGCTTGACGTACTTGCCGGGCTGGCCGGTGAACACCTCGGCGACGAACATCGGCTGCGAGAGGAAACGCTCGATCTTCCGGGCGCGCTGGACGACCAGCCGGTCCTCGTCCGAGAGCTCGTCGATGCCGAGGATCGCGATGATGTCCTGCAGCTCCTTGTAGCGCTGGAGCACCTCCTGGACCCGAGTGGTCGTCTCGTAGTGCTCGGGGGAGACGATGTCGGGGGCGAGCGCGCGGGAGCTCGAACCGAGCGGGTCGATCGCCGGGTAGATGCCCTTCTCCGAGATCGAGCGGTCGAGCGTGATGAAGGCGTCGAGGTGCGCGAAGGTGTTGGCCGGCGCCGGGTCGGTGAGGTCGTCCGCGGGCACGTAGATCGCCTGAACGGACGTGACCGAGCCGGCGCGCGTCGAGGTGATCCGCTCCTGGAGCTGTCCCATCTCGGTTGCCAGCGTCGGCTGGTAACCGACGGCGCTCGGCATCCGGCCTAGCAGCGCGGAGACCTCGGAGCCCGCCTGGACGAAGCGGAAGATGTTGTCGATGAAGAGCAGGACGTCCGCGCCCTCGTCGCGGAAGTACTCCGCCATCGTCAGGCCGGTCAGCCCGACGCGAAGGCGCGCCCCTGGGGGCTCGTTCATCTGACCGAAGACGAGCGCCGTGTGCTCGAGGACGCCGGACTCCTGCATCTCGAGGTAGAGGTCGTTGCCCTCGCGAGTCCGCTCCCCGACGCCGGCGAACACCGAGTTCCCCTGGTGCTCGCGCGCGACGTTTCGGATCAGCTCCTGAATCAGGACCGTCTTCCCCAGACCGGCGCCGCCGAAGAGCCCGACCTTGCCGCCCTTGATGAAGGGCGCGATCAGATCGACCACTTTCAGGCCGGTTTCGAAGACCTCGGTCGTCGGCTGCAGATCCTCGAACCCGGGAGGATCGCGGTGGATCGGCCACGTCTCACCGGCCTCGAGCGGCTCGTCCGTGTCGATCGGCTCGCCGAGGACGTTGAAGATCCGACCCAGCGTCCGCTTGCCGACCGGCACCGAAATCGGCGCGCCGGTGTCGATCACGTCGACGCCGCGCGGGATTCCGTCTGTCGAGTCCATTGCGACTGCACGCACCCGATCGTCGCCCAGATGCTGTTGCACCTCGGCGATCAGCACGCGATCGGAGCCGTCCGCGGACGGCATCTCGATCCGCAGCGCTGTGTTGATCTCGGGCAGGTTGTCGGTGAAGGCGGCGTCGATGACGACACCCCTGATCTCGATCACCTTGCCGACGTTCCGTTCAGGCATGCGTCTCCTCGAGAGTCGTAAACGGGCGACCTCGGAGGCGCCCCACCAGCGCCCGCAGTTTACCCAAGGCCGTCGCTTGCGATGCCGATTGGAGGCCGGGGCGTCTTTACCGGCTCCGCCGTCTCAACCCGGCTTGTTGGGTCCGCCCGGAATCGAAGCCACGCACGCCGGACGAGACCAGCGCGGCGCGGCAAGCTGGACGCGTCGTACGCCTTCGTCATGGCCGACACCCGGTCGGCGTGATCCAGGCTTCAGACGTACGAGGTGATAAGGGAAGGCATCACAAGACTTCACGATATCCGTCTCGCCGCCGCTGAAGATCGTTACGCACTGCGGATTCGCAACACAGGCAGGCCTCGTGGTTCCATGGATCCGGTTCAAGACGGCCGTGCCGGCAAGCCGCCACGGCCTCCCAGCGGCGTCGCGAGCGACGCCTTAGGCATTGCGGATTCGAAATCACAGGCCTCGTGTTTCCATGGAACCGGATCAACACGGCCGTTCCGGCAAAGCCGCCACGGCCTCCAAGCGGCGTCGCGAGCGACGCCTTAGGGATTCTGGAAGCCGGGGTGCCGCACGATCTGGTTCGACTGGTAGAGAGCGCGGCGGGCGAGCAACTGGGCGAGGTTCGCCTGCTGCTGCCGTTTCGCAATCGCCTGGATGTCCTGGACGTTGTCGACCGCGATCGTCGACGGCCTGGTTGCCCCGCCGTGGAGCGACTCGAACACGCCGCCGAAGACAACCATCAGGACGGCCGCGGCGGCGGCGCTCGGCACGCGCAGCCCGAAAGCGTGCCTACGCCTGGACGGAAGCGCGAGCGGCCGGGTCAGCGGCTCGAGCGGAGCCGTGCGCAGCGCGGTCGCCGAGAACTTGGCGGAGGCCTCGAACTCCCTGCACGTGCCGCAGCCGTCGAGGTGCGTACGCAGGAGCAGCGACTCGAATTCGGACAATTCGCCGTCGATCTCGGCTGAGATCGAAGCGCATATCCGTTCACATTCTTGAGAACGTGCTCTCACCATCACTGAGTGTGACGAAAACTACCGACAGCGGTTAGCCACTTTCGGAGGAATTCTTGTCGGAGTCTTAGAGTCCCTTCTTCAGCCCCTCTTAAAACATTGCATGCCGGTTATCGGATACGAGGCCGAGAAAGATGAGTAGCAGACCGAGCACCACGAAGAGCGCCGAAGAGGCGATCGCCTCCTCGTGCTCCTCCCGGGTCGCCCACCGGACCCGACGCCCGCGCGGACGCGTGAAGAAGTCGCCGCCCTGATCGTCGTCGCCACGGGGACGGACGGGCCCGCGGTTGCCGAAGAAGAAGCCCGCCAGGAGTAGGAAGGACCCGACCAGGTAGTAGCCGAGCGCGATCGAGCGTGGTAACGAGGCCCCGAGCAGCAACCCGAGCACGATCGAGACCACGACGGTCCCACCCCCCACCGCGCCGACCAGGAGAGCAAACCGGCGCAGGGCCGGAATCCACACCTCTCTAGGAAACAGCCGAGGTTTCAGTCTCGGCAGGCGGGTGGCCCGCAGCCGGTTTCCTGAACTCGTCCGCTGCAAGCGGCCAGCGCTCGAGCGGGTAGTGGCACGCGGCGATGTGCCCGTCGCCGAACGGGTAGAGCGGTGGATCGACGACGTCGCAGTGCCCTGCCTGGAAGCGCGGACAGCGCGGATGGAAGTTGCAGGCGCTCGGCGGGTTCAACGGGCTGGGCACGTCGCCCTCGAGCACGATCGGCTGCCGGGCGCGGCCCCGCTCGGGGTCTGCGATCGGCACGGCCGAGAGGAGCGCGCCGGTGTAGGGATGCTTCGGCTGGTCGTACAACTCGGCCTTGGGCGCCAACTCGACGACCTTGCCGAGGTACATGACGAGGACGCGGTCGGAGATATGCCGGACGACGTTGAGATCGTGCGCGATGAAGATGTAGGTCAGCCCGAAGTCCTGCTGCAGGTCTTCGAGCAGATTGAGGATCTGCGCCTGAACCGAGACGTCGAGCGCAGAGACGGGCTCGTCGCAGACGATCAGCTTCGGGTTGATCGCGAGTGCGCGGGCGACCCCGATCCGCTGGCGCTGGCCGCCGGAGAACTCGTGCGGGAACCGGTTGTAGTGCTCGGGATTGAGGCCGACCACCTCGAGCAGTTCCTGAACGCGCCGTTTGGTCTCCGACGCGGTCCCGAGCTTGTGGACCTCGAGCGCCTCGCCGACGATCTGGCCGACACGCTTACGCGGATTCAGCGACGCGTAAGGATCCTGGAAGATCATCATCATCTCGCGCCTGATCGGCCGCATGTTCGCGCGCGAGAGCTTCGTGATGTCGCGGCCGTCGAAGACGATCTTGCCGTCGGTCGTGTCGAACAGGCGCATGATGCAGCGAGCCAGCGTCGACTTGCCGCAGCCGGACTCGCCGACGATCCCGAGCGTCTCTCCCGATTTGACGGTGAAGCTGACTCCGTCGACGGCCTTCACGGCACCGACCTGCTTCTGGAAGATGATCCCGCGGGTGACGGGGAAGTGCTTCTTGACGTCTTCGACGACGAGCAGGTCCTCGGCCATTACGCTCCCATCACCGTCCTAGCTGGCCTGGGCCATGGTCGATTCGAGCAACTTCTTGGCCTCTCGGTCCTTGGTCTCCTCGTCCAGGTGGCACGCCTGCAGATGGTCAGAGTCGTCGGAGATGGCCACCAGCGGCGGATCGACTTGCTTGCACTTGTCCATCACGTAGGGGCAGCGCGGGTGGAAGCGACAGCCGCTCGGCGGTCGCAGCAGCGAAGGCGGCTGCCCGGGAATCTGGACGAGCCTTTCGACTTCGATATCGAGACGTGGGAGCGAGCCGAGCAGGCCCCAGGTGTACGGGTGGAACGGTCGGTTGAAGAGCTTCTCGACCGGCGCCTGCTCCGCGACCTCGGCCGCGTACATGACGAGCACGTCGTCGGCGGCCTCGGCGACCACTCCGAGGTCGTGCGTGATGACGATGATCGCGCTGCCGAAATCGTCCTGCAGGCGCTTGATCAGGTTCATGATCTGCGCCTGGGTCGTCACGTCGAGCGCGGTCGTCGGTTCGTCGGCGATCAGGAGATCCGGATCGTTGACGAGCGCCATCGCGATCATCACACGCTGCCGCATTCCGCCGGAGAACTGGTGGGGGTAATCGTCCACCCGTCGCTCTGCACGCGGGATGCCGACGGCCTTCAGCAGCTCGACCGCTCGAGCGCGCGCGACCTTCTTCGAAACGTCACGGTGAAGCTGAACGGCCTCGACGAGCTGGGCTCCGATCGAGTGCACCGGGTTCAAAGACGTCATCGGGTCCTGGAAGATCATCGCGATGTCGTTGCCGCGAATCTCCCGCAACCGGCGCGAGCCCGCCGTCAGCAGGTTCTCGCCGTTGAAGAGGGCTTCGCCGCTCGTGATCGTGTTCTTCTTCGAGTTGAGACCCATGATCGTGAGACAGGTGACGCTCTTTCCTGAACCGGACTCGCCCACGATTCCGAGCGTCTTGCCCTTTTCGACGCTGAAGCTGACCCCGTCGACCGCCTTGACGATCCCGTCGTCCGTTTGAAAGTACGTCTTCAGATCGTTGACTTCGAGGAGGGCCATTAGGTCCCCCTCCGGTTCGGCGCGAGCGTCATCAGCTCAGCCGGATCCTTGGATCGATCCAGGCGTAGAGAAGGTCGATCAGCAGGTTGAAGACGATGATCGCGAAGGTAGCGAAGACGACAACACCCATGACGATCGGCAGATCGGTCTCGCCGATCGCTCGCAGGAGCAACTTTCCGAGTCCCGGCAGGTTGTAGATCGTCTCCGTGAAGATCGCGCCGCCGAGCCCGATCCCGATGTCCATGCCGAGCATCGTCACGACGGGCAGCAGCGCGTTGCGGAGAACGTGAGAGCGCAGGACCCGTGACTCGGGCGCGCCCTTCGCGCGCGCGGTGCGCACGTAATCCTCGGTCATCGCCTCCATCACGTTCGCACGGACCATGCGCGCATAGAGCGCGGCGAAGAGGATCGCGTAGGTGAGCCAGGGCAGCACCATGTGGTATGCCCACTGGGCCGGCCCTCCGCAACCGCCCGCAGAGTTGAAGAAGTCGCAGTAGTTGGAGATCGGGAACCAGCCCAGCTTGAACCCGAAGATGTAGGCGAAGATGAGCCCGATCCAGATCGGGTGAGCGGAGATTCCGATCAGGACGAACGTCATCGACGTTCTGTCTAAGAGCGAGCGCGGACGCAGGGCCGAAAGGATCCCGATCGGCAGCGCCATCAACAGCCAGACGATCACCCCGCCGAAGACAAGCGACGCCGTCACCGGTGCCGCCGACTTGACGAGACTGTTGACCGAGCTTGCGCGGACGAAGGAATAGCCGAGATTTCCATTCGGCCGGATGAACACGGGCACGCTGCCGATATGCACCGGCACAGGCTTGATCAGCAGCCACATGAATTTCGCGTACTGCACGTAGACGGGGCGGTCGAGCCCGAGGCGGTGAATCGCGCGTGCCCGCTGCTGCTGGCTCGAGCCCTGGCCGGCGACTTTCGCGGCGAGGTCGTTCGGCACCAGGAAGAAGATCACGTACGTCACCAGCGTGACGACGACGAAAAGGACGATTGCCCAGAGAACTCGTCTGATCAGGTACCGGAGCATCGCACCCCCACCGTGGACGAAGAGCTTATACAACGCCAAGGCGCCGACTCGGCGGCGCCGCCTGGAGGCCGTGCGGGCTTTGCCCGTGCGGCCGTGTCAACTCGATGCCGTTCGCAGATTTCGGTCGTTACTGCACGCAACGCAGATAGCGAGGCGCCGATCCGGATCTCGGATCGGCGCCTCGCGTTCATCCTTCTTTCGGCGAAAGCTCTGTTACTTCAGAGCGAGCTTGCCGAGGTCGATCTCGTAGATAGGTGACTGGACGACCGACTTCGTGTCGACGCGTGACGAGAAGAACTCGCGGTCGTTACGGTTGTCGATCCCCGCGATCGGGGCGTACTTGCTCATGATCAGGTTGTCCAGGTTGCCGTACGCCTTGTAGCGCGCGGAGCCACGGAGCCTGGCGGCATTGTTCATCAGCTTGTTCGCAGTCGGGTTGTTGAAGTAGGCCGTGTTGTTGTTCTGCACGTCCTGGATCGTCTCGCCCGAAAGGAGCTTGTTGATGTAGTCGTACGGATCCGGGAAGTCAGCGGACCACCCGACGAGCGCGAAGTCGTAATCGTTCCCCTTCTTGCCGAGCGCCGTGAAGAGACCGCTCTGGAAGGGCTTCGTGTCGATGTTGGTGAAGCCGATCGCGTTCAGCTGCGAAGCGCCCAGCCGCTCGATCAGCGTCCCCAGGGTGGAGGCCGTGTACCAGTAGTTGACGTGACCGGTGTGGCCGTTGGCGAAGGACTTCGCCTTGGCGATGTCCTGCTTGTTCAGGGGGTACGCCGTGCACTTCTTGTAGCCGGGGATCGCCGGCGTCAGGAGCGAGCACTGCGCGTAACCGGCCCGCGGGCCACGGATCTTCACGAGCGACTTGCGGTTGAGACCCCACTCGACCGCCTTGCGCGCGCTCAGGTTCGAGAACACGCCCTTCGAGGTGTTCATCGTGGCGTAGTCGACAACCGAGGTGGAGAACACCCGGGCGCGACCCTTGGTGCCGTACTGGGCGAAGAGCGGGCCCCACGCCGTGGCGGGGAGACCGTCAGCCGGCCAGTCGAGCGAGCCCTTCTTGACGAGCAGCAGAGCCTGGTCCTGCTGGATGCCGATCGTGTAGTCGATTCCGCTCAGGTTGTGCGGGTAGGGCGCCGCCCCGAGTGGCTTGTAGAACTTGTTCGTCCGGATCTTGACGAACGTATCCGGCTTGTAGCCGGCGACGTAGTACGCACCTGCCGACGGCAGGCTGCTCGGCGAGGTGATCGGCTTCAAGGGCAGGTTGGTCGGCTCTGCACCGGTCGGAGGAAGCGCAACCAGCGTCGGAAGCAGCGAGTTCGCCTTCACGAGCTTGATGATGAAGGTGTACTTGCCCTTCGTCTGGATACCGCTGACCGAGCCCTTGCCGCTGGTGTTGTACGCGAGCGCGCCGACGATGTTGACCGACGCCGGGTCGGTCAGGAAGGACGCAAGCGGCGAGCCGACGTTCGGGTTCAAGACCCGCAACATCGTGTGTTTGTAGTTCGCCGCCGTGACCGGCGCGCCGTTGCTGAACCTCATGCCGTGACGGAGGTGGAAGGTGTACGTACGTCCGTCCCTCGAGACGGTGTAGCTCTGTGCACCCTCGTTGAGCAGCCGGTAACCCCGGGCGCCCACCGCGTGAGCGAAGTTCAGCAGAGGACGAGCCGTCAGCCACTCGTACTGCCACTCTGGCACGTAATACGAGCGCTGCGGATCGATGTTTTCGACGCCGGCGAACAGGGAGGCCTTGAGAATGCCGCCCTTCTTGGCAACCGAGCCGGAAGACGCGCTCTGCTTGTGAACGCTGCCTGTGCTCGCGATGCCTGACGCCGCCAACATCGCCGCCCCCACCGCCAGCATGGCGAGCGAGAGCGTCAGTCGCTTATACATCTGACTCCTTTCCGCTGTAAACAGGCCGGGACACTAGACCGGCCGCAGAAGTTCTGCACGATTGCTTTGACGTGCGGGCCTGGGTTTGGTTAGCGGGCCGAGCGCTTTTCGCTAGCGCGCCGAACGGTTTTTCTAACGAGCTGAGCGGGGATCGAAGGCGTCGCGAAGACCGTCGCCGAGGAGGTTGAAAGCGAGGGTCGTGAACAAGATCGCGAGACCCGGCCAGAGCATCAGCCACGGCTGCGTGAGGTAGTACTGCGGCCCGGTGGAGAGCAGGTTGCCCCAGCTCGGAATATTCTGGTTGATCCCGAGCCCGAGGAAGGAGAGGCTCGCCTCCAGGAGGATGTACTGCGCCATCGCGAGGGTGGAATAGACGATGATCGGCGCGACTAGGTGGGGCACGATATGCGAGCGCATGATCCGCGAGTCGCTGGCACCGATCATGCGCGCGGCCTCGACGAACTCCTTCTCGCGTAGTGAGAGCACCTGTGCCCGCATGATCCGCGCCGGATAGAACCAACCCAGGATGCTGAACACGAGCACGAGTGTGACCACCCCCGGAGCGAAGATTCCGAAGGTGATGTGGTTCAGCCGCGGGCCGACAGTCGCGCTCAGAGCGATGATGAACAGCAGCGCCGGGAAGACCATCGTCAACTCGATCACACGGGAGATCGCGGTGTCGATCCAGCCGCGGTAATAGCCCGCGAGCGTGCCGAGGAGGATCCCGATCAGCATGATCCCGATCGTCGAGAGGACGGCGACCTCGAGCGAGACCCGGGCACCATAGAGCAGTCGCAGGAACTCGTCGTTGCCGAGCTGCCCATCGGCGCCGAGGATGTAGAGCTGAGTCGCCTGCGGGTGGCCCTGGCAGCCGTGAGGGGCCGTGGCGAAGCCCGAGCAGGGGACGTGCGTCAGGGGGCCGACCGGGAGCTGGCTGAGGCCGTGCAGGCCTGCGCTCAGGTTGTAGTCATTCGGCCCGTGCCCGAGGTAGTGGGCTGCGATCGGACCGCCGGCGATCGCGATGAAGACCAGGAAGACGATGAAGCTGCCACTGACGATCGCGACCTTGTCGCGCCGGAAGCGCCGCCAGACCTGCTCCCAGTAGCCGCGGGCGCGAACCTCTTCCACCTCGCCGAGCTCTCCGTGCGATTCGACCGCGATCGCAGACGCGAGCCCGGCTTGGGAGCCGACGAGCTCGCGCTCTCTTTGCTCGGTCGCCACCGCTTTCAGTATACGGGGGAAACCTGGTTTTCCCCGTACGCCCGCTCCTCGGTTACGCCGCCGGCGCGCCGCCCGTGTCGGCGCGCCCGAGGATCAGGTTGGAAGAGGCAAAGACGCATTCGTTGCCTTTTGAGACGAGCGAAATCTGCTCAGGTTAGGCTGTGAGGGCATCGGCGCCGGCGACGACTTCGAGGATCTCCTGCGTGATCTCAGCTTGGCGGGCTCGGTTCATCGCCAGGGTCAGGCTCGCGATCAGGTCGCCGGCGTTGCTGGAGGCGTTGCGCATGGCGGTCATGCGCGCACCCTGCTCCGACGCCGCCGACTCGAGCAGCGCTCGATAGAGCTCGGTCTCGACGTAGACCGGAAGCAGGCGCTCGAGAATCTGCTCTGGCTCGGGCTCGTAGATGAAGTCGCCGCGCAAGGCGGCCTGCTGCGAGTCTTCCTCGCCTCCCTCGATCACCTTCTCGGGGATCGGCAGGAGGTCCTGCACCGTGACCTGCTGAACGAGCGCCGACTTGTAGCGGTTGTAGACGACGATGACGCGGTCGATCTCCTCGTTTGCGTAGAGCTCGGCTGCGCGCCTTGCGATCGCCTGCGCGTCGGCGTACTCCGGGCGCTCGCTGAAGCCCTGCCACGCCTGGATCAGGTCGTAGCCGCGGAAGGTCAGCGTCGAGCGGCCCCGGCGCCCGGCGGCCAGCCATTTGACCTCGACCCCCTCGCCCCGGAGCTCGCGCTCCAGCGCGAACGCCCGCCGCAGCACCTGCGCGTTGAACGCGCCCGCGAGCCCGCGGTCGGCGGTGATCGTCAGCAGCGCGACCCGACTGACGTCCTCCCTGCGCTCGAGCAGCGGCAGCCGCACCGAGCCGGCGGCCCGCGCGGTGACGCCCATCAGCTCGAGCATCCGGTCCGCGTACGGTCGCATCGCCTCGATCCGCGCCTCGGCGCGGCGCAGGCGTGCCGAGGCAACGAGCTCGAACGCCTTGGTGATCTTCTGCGTGTTGCCGACGGAGCGGATCCGTCGCTTCAGGTCCTGGACTGTGGCCATCTAGCTAGTGGAGCCGGCGAGGGACTTCTCCTGCACGGCAAAGGTCTGGGCGAACTTCTCGATCTCCTTGCGGAGCTTCTCCTGGCTCTCGTCGGAGAGCACCTTCTCCTCGCGGATCGCCTTGTAGATCGAGCCTTCCGTCCGGAGGTGCTCGCGCAGCTCCTCCTGAAAGCGCTGCACCTGGTCGGCCGGGATCTCGTCGAGGAAACCCTCGTTGCCGGCGAAGATCGCCGCCACCTGTTCCTCGAGCGCCCACGGCTGGTACTGGGGCTGGTTCAACGTCGCGACCATCCGCTCTCCGCGTCCGAGCGTCTTCTGTGTCGCCGGATCCAGCTCGGAGCCGAACTGGGAGAAGGCCTCGAGCTCGCGGTACTGGGCCAGGTCGAGCTTCAGCCGGCCGGCGACCGATCGCATCGCCTTCGTCTGCGCGTTGCCGCCGACCCGGGAAACCGAGATGCCGACGTTGATCGCCGGGCGGACGCCCGAGTAGAAGAGCTCGGACTCGAGGAAGATCTGCCCGTCCGTGATCGAGATCACGTTCGTCGGGATGTAGGCGGAGACGTCGCCCGCCTGCGTCTCGACGACCGGCAGAGCGGTCAGCGAGCCGCCGCCGAGCTCGTCCGAGAGCTTGACGGCCCGCTCGAGCAGGCGCGAGTGAAGGTAGAAGACGTCACCGGGGTAGGCCTCGCGGCCCGGCGGCCGGCGGAGCAGCAGCGACATCTGGCGGTACGCGTCCGCGTGCTTCGAGAGGTCGTCGTACATGCAGAGCGCGTGCTTTCCGTTGTAGAGGAAGTACTCGCCCATCGCGCAGCCCGAGTACGGAGCCATCCACTTGATCGGCGCCGCCTCAGACGCGCCGGCGGTGACGATGATCGTGTAGTCCATCGCGCCGGCGTCCTTGAGGCGCTCGTAGACCTGCGCGACCGTCGACTCCTTCTGGCCGATCGCGACGTAGACGCAGACGATGTCCTCGTCGCGCTGGTTCAAGATCGTGTCGACGAGGATCGCGGTCTTGCCCGTGCCACGGTCGCCGATGATCAGCTCGCGCTGGCCGCGGCCGATCGGGATCATCGAGTCGATCGCCTTCAGGCCCGTCTGCAGCGGCTCCTTCACCGGCTGGCGGTCGACGACGCCGGGCGCCTTGAACTCCATTGGTCGTTTCTCGGTGGTGTCGACCGGGCCCTGGCCGTCGAGCGGCTGGCCGAGTGGATTGACGATCCGGCCGATCAGCGCCTCGCCGACCGGGATGCTCGACACCTGGCCGGTGCGCTTGACGACCTCACCTTCCTTGACGTGTTCCCACTCGCCGAAGAGCGCGGTGCCGACGTTGTCCTCCTCGAGGTTGAACGCGAGGCCGGTGACGCCGTGCTCGAACTCGAGCATCTCGAGCGAGACGGCGTTCTCGAGCCCGTAGACGCGTGCGATCCCGTCGCCCACCTCGAGCACGCTGCCGACCTCGGCGAGGTCGGTTTCGACGTCGTACTCCTCGATCCGTCGCTTGAGGATCGAGGTGATCTCTTCGGGACGTAGCTTCAATGGACTCCTTTCTCAATTTGCCTGGGAAACCTCCCGGCTTCCCAGACCCTTCCACTGGTCCGCTTCGTGGACAGGCGGCCTCACCGCCTCCTGGTCGTGAGTTCTGTGCGGAGCCGGTCGAGGCGGCCGCGCACGCTGGCGTCGAGGCGCATCGAGCCGGCCTGGAGGACGAGGCCGCCGATCAGCTCCGGGTCGACGCGCTGGGTTGCATCAACCTTGCGGCCGGAAGCCTTCTCGATCTGGCCGATCACTGAGCGCGCCTCCTCTTCGGAGAGCTCGACCGCTGTCGTCAGCTCGACGTCGAGGATGCCTTCCGCCCGGGCGACGAGCCGGTCGAACTCGCGGGCGATCTCCTCGATCTCGCCGGCGCGGTTCTTCTCGGCCAGCAGGAGCAGGAAGTTGCGGACGAGCTTCTCGTCGCCACCGAGCAGCTCCTCGAGCGCTGCCGCCTTGGCGCGGTGGTCGAGCTGCGGGTTGCGGAGGAGCCCACGCAGCTCCGGCACCTGGCGCTGCGCCTCGACGAAGTCGCCGAGCTCTTCGCGGACGGCGTCGAGCCTGTCGTCATCCCTCGCCGCCTCGAAGAGGGCGCGCGCGTACATGCGGTGCGCTACCGCCATCTAGTCGTTTCTCTCCAAGACGCTGAAGTCGAGTTCCCCGATCGCCTCGTCGATCAGACGGCGCTGGTCCTTGTCGTCGAGAGCGCCCCGCGTCACCTTGGCGGCGGCGATCATGCTCAGGTCGGCGACCTCGGCCCTGATCGCCTCGAGTGAGCGCCGCGTCTCGGCGTCGATCTGGCGCTTCGTCTCTTCGAGCCGGCGCTGGCGGTCGACCTCGGCCTCCTCCTTGACGCGTCGCAGCTGCGCCTCGGCCTCGTGCCTCGCAACGGAGCGAATGTCCTCCGCCTCGCCGCGCGCCTGGCCGATCAGCTTCCGGTGCTCCGCGAGCAGCTTGCGGGCTTCCTCGCGTGCCTCGTCGGCCTCGTCGAGCGCGAGGCGGATCCGCTCGCGGCGCTCGTCGATCAGCTTCTGGATCGGGCCGAACGCAAATCGCTTCAAGACGTAGAGGGTGATCAGAAAGCAGACGATCGTCCAGATCATCAGCCCCGGCGTGACCTGGATCAGCGCGTTGGAAGCTACGGCCATCAGACGAGGACGTAAGCGAGGATCGAGCCCAGCAGGCCGTAGAAGACAACCGCCTCGGTCAGCGCGAAGCCGAGCCACTGGATGCCCTGGAGCTCGCCGCGAAGCTCAGGCTGACGTGCGACCGACTGGATCATCGAGCCGAAGATGTTGCCGATGCCGACGCCGGCACCGAGCGCGCCGAGGCCGACGCCGAGCGCGAGGCCGATCGCCTTGCCGGCCTTTGTAACGTCACCCGTCGTGGCAGCGAGAAGCGTGGACATGGGTCCCTCCTAGTGTGCTGGCTCGATCGCCGAGCCGATGTAGATGGCGGACAGGGCAGCGAAGATGAAGGCCTGGATTCCGACGACGATTCCGACCTCGAAGATGTAGAACGCGCTCGCGAAGACGACCACCGGTAGCAGCGCCAGCGACTGCAGGATGAACATCAGGCCGATGAACGTGAGGATCAGGATGTGGCCCGCGAGCATGTTCGCGAAGAGTCGGACGGACAATGAGATCAGGCGCATGAACTGGCCGAGAATCTCGAGCGGGACGATCAGGGCGAGCAGCGGCTTCGGGGCCTCGGGGATCCAGCTCTTGAAGTAGCGGACAGGGCCGTTCCAGCGGATGCCCTCGAAGTGCGTGAACACGAAGGTCAGCAGGGCGAGCGCCAGCGTCACCGAGAGCGACGACGTCGCTGCATAGATGCCCCAAACCGGTATGCCGTGCCAGGTCTCGCCGGTGAGGGGCAACGGCAAGAAGCCGATCAGGTTGACCGTGAAGATGAAGAGCGCGAGCGAGGCGACGTACGGGAACCAGCGGCCGATTGCCTTCCCGGGCAGGCCCTGCTCGGCGATCTGAACCTGTGTCACTTCATAGATCGCCTCGCCGATGGTCTGGCGCCGGTCCGGCAGGAGCGCGAGCCGCGAGCGCATCAGGCCGAGTCCGAGCAGGATAGTCAGCACGGTGCCGATCATCAGATAGGCCACGGCCTTCGTGATCGAGAGATTGAGCGGGCCTAGGTGGATCGGAATCCAGTTGTGCTGCTCGAACTCCGTCGTCGGGTCGAACTTGCCCCGGGCGAAGGCGGGCGCCGGGATGCTCAGGGCGAGGAGGGTCGCGATCGCTACCGCGCGCCTCATGCCTTCGGCTCCTGGGCGTAGTAGCTGGCGATCGAGACCGAGAGCTCGGCCGTATACGCGAGGCCGTAGAGCAGCGCAGAGGCAAGCCCGACCGTGCGGTTCGACGCCGCGACGGCGACGAGCACGACCAGCACTGCCAGGAGCCTACCCATCATTCCGAACGCCAGCACGCTTGAGGCCGCGAGGTTATCCGCGGAGGGGCGGACGCGCGTCAGCAGGAGTCCGAGGCCCTGAACGCCGACCCAGACGACCGCGGCGACTACCCAGCCGGCGAACGGCCAGTCGGCGACGAGGAAAACGGGTAGGGCGAGGGCGATCACCCCGGCCCCCGCGGCAACGGGCAGCAGCCGGCCCGGAACGGCCCGCGGCGCGCCCAGCGTCGTCATTCTCACGAGAGCGCCTCGCGATAGCGGAAATAGACGGCGACGATTCCGGCCGGGACTCCGACGATGGCGCCGCCGAGTATGCCGTAGCCGACGGCACCGGCGGCCCAGCCAACGAGCGCTCCGACGCCGACCGAAGCCGCCGTCGTGGCGGCGAGAAGCATGCCTGCTCCCGCCGGCTGAAACGTCGGGCGGGAAGGCTTCATCGCCGCGAGCATATCAGAGCTTGTGACAGTCGAAAGCGACCATTTCTCCACGAAAACGGCTCATTTACGGCTCACTTTGTTCACCGGTTATCGTGAGCGCGTGGAGGAGCCGCAGGTCGAGGTGGTCGGGCAGGGGCCGCGGGTCGTGCTCGTGCACGGCAGCGTCGGCAACGCGCCCGCA
This sequence comes from Actinomycetota bacterium, assembly GCA_005883955.1. GTDB lineage: Bacteria > Actinomycetota > Thermoleophilia > Gaiellales > Gaiellaceae > 13-2-20CM-68-14. Next base: position 17,671 of record VAXH01000111.1, read on the forward strand.
ACCTGGGCGCAGCAGCGCGAGCTTGCCGACCGCTACACGCTCGTCCTCGTTACCCGTCCCGGCTACCCGCCCGGGCCACCACGCGACCGGATCGACTTCGCCGAACAGGCCGAACAGGTCGCCCCACTGCTTCAACCCGGCGATCACCTCGTCGGGCACTCCTACGGAGGCGTCATCTCGCTGCTCGCGGCTTCGCAGCGGCCGGACGCGCTGCGGTCGCTGACCGTCAACGAGCCGCCGGCCTTCGGCATCGCGCGCGGCGATCCCGCCGTCGAGGACTTCCTGGCCCGGTTCCCGAACGCGCCGCGCGAGCCGCGCGCCTATCTGGAGTTCTTCCTCCCGCTCGTGGGAAGCAACATGAAGCTTCCTGACCCCCTACCCCCCGAACTGGATGCTGGAGCGCGCGCGGCGCTCGCCGAGCGGCCGCCGCACGAGGCCGAGATTCCGCTGGGGGACCTCGCGGCGGCCCCCTTTCCGAAGCTCGTCGTTTCAGGTGGACACAGCGCCGCCTTCGACGCGGTCTGCGACGTGCTCGAGCGCGAACTGAACGCGGAACGAGCCGTTGTTGCGGGGGCCGGGCACTCGATTCCACGCGCTCCCGGCTACAACGAGGCGCTGTTGCGCTTCCTCGAATCTGCGTGATCCGGCTCCCGCTCGAGACCGAGCGCCTGCGCATCCGGCCCGTCGAGCCGGAAGCCGACGCGGAGCCGCTGTACGAGCTGTGGGGCGATCCCGAGGCGATGCGGTTCGTGAGGCCGCCCAGCGAGAGCGTCGAGCAGGTTCGAGAACGGCTCGAGGGCTTTGTCGAGTGGGCGCGGAGCGGTTGGGCGCTCTGGGCACTGGAAGAGCGCGAGAGCGGCGGGTTCGTCGGCCTCGCGGGCTTGTTTCCGCTGGCCCGCGAAGGCCCCGAGATCGAGCTCGCCTACCACATA